>JANJUO010000430.1 GCA_024710535.1 bacterium | reverse complement strand
AAAATAATATCTAAATCAGTTTTCTTCATATTTTCAATTAAATTCAATTTTGATACCAAGTGTATTGCAGACTTTTAAATATGTATTGATACGGCAATTCTCACCCCTTTCCAATTTTACTATTTGATTTAAAGGTGTACCTGAAATCTGCGATAGTTTTCTCATTGATATTTTCTTTTCTTGCCTTGTAGATGAAATTATCAATCCAAACTTCAACAATTTTTTTTCGATTTCAAACGCATCTACAAAATCAACATTTTGCTTTAATTCATTTAAATGATTTTCAAATGCTATTAATCTTTCTTTCATATTTAATAATATCTACACAATAAAATTAATCAATTTATTCTTCACGAAAATTACCTTGCGAATTTCTTTGCCATCAATATGTTTGATTACGCTTTCGTTTTGTAATGCTAATTCTTTAACTTGATTTTCTTCCAAATCTACAGCCAATTGTAGTTTTGCTCGGATTTTGCTCGAAACTTGCACGATAAATTCTATGCTTTGCTTAACTACTTTTGCTTCATCAAATATTGGATATTCTTCTAAAGAAACTGATTTGTGATGCCCCAAAATTTGCCATAATTCTTCAGCAATATGAGGAGCAAACGGTGATAAGCAAAGTACAAATTTCTCCATTGCAGAGCGAGGTTTCACTTCTGCTTTGGTGAATTCATTTACAAAAATCATCATTTGTGCAATTGCCGTATTGAAACTCAAATTTTCAATATCTTCGCCAACTTTCTTGATTGTATAATTCAACACATAATCTTGCTCTGGAGTCAATTCAATATCCTGAACTTTTTCGGATAATTTGCCGTCTTCGGTGGCAATCAATCGCCAAGCACGATTCAAAAAGTTAAATGTTCCTGTTATATTCTTTGTTGACCATGGCTTTACTGCTTCCAATGGACCAAGAAACATTTCGTATAATCTTAATGAATCTGCTCCATATTCGCCAACAACTTCATCAGGATTAACAACATTTCCGCGAGATTTTGACATTTTTTCGCCATCTTCACCAAGAATCAAGCCCTGATGGAACAACTTTTGGAATGGCTCAACAGTGGAAACATAACCAAAATCATATAAAACTTTATGCCAAAAACGAGCATAAAGCAAATGCAAAACTGCATGCTCCGCACCACCAACATACAAATCAACGCCACCATTGCCAAGCCAATATTTTTGCTTTTCGAAATCACAGAAAATTTCATTATTTGCATAGTCGGCATAACGCATATAATACCAGCACGAACCAGCCCATTGTGGCATTGTATTAGTTTCTAAACGCGCTTTTTTGCCGGTTTTCTTATCAGTGAAATTTACCCAACTTTCAACAGTAGCAAGAGCAGATTCGCCAGTTCCTGCAGGATTAAAATTCTCCACTTCCGGCAGAAGCAATGGCAATTCATCCAAATCAAGACTGCGTTTTGTTCCATCTTCAAAATACATAATTGGAATTGGTTCGCCCCAATATCTTTGACGTGAGAAAAGCCAATCGCGAAGTTTGAATTGAACTTTTGCTTCGCCAATATTTTTTTCTTTCAGCCAATTTATAATTTTTTCGATAGCTTTTGGAGTTGGCTCATCATTTAATGAAACTTCTGAATTTGCAGAATTCATACCAAAGCCAGATTTTTCCACAAAAGCAGATTCTTCGATATTCCATGCTTTTCCGTCAGCCGGCTTAACTACTTGAACGATAGGCAAATTAAATTCTTTTGCAAATTCAAAATCGCGTTCATCATGTCCGGGAACAGCCATAATAGCGCCAGTTCCATATTGTGCCAAAACATAATCCGCAATCCAAATTGGAATCTCCAAACCTGTAGCAGGATTTATAGCATAAGCACCAATGAAAACACCGGTTTTTTCTTTGCTTAATTCAGTTCGTTCCAAGTCGCTTTTTTCGGATGCTTTTTTCAAATATTCTACAATTTCTGCTTTTTTATCATCGCTTGCAATTTGGCTCACGAATTCATGTTCAGGTGCAAGCACTAAGTAAGTTGCCCCAAAAACCGTATCAGGTCTGGTTGTGAATACTTTTACAGATTTATCGAAATTCTTCACATCAAAATTAATTTCCGCACCAACACTTTTGCCAATCCAATGGAATTGCATGTCTTTTGTTGATGTGGGCCACTCCACCAAATCCAAATCAGTAAGCAATCTATCTGCATATTCTGTAATTTTCAACATCCATTGACGCATAGGTTTACGTTCAACAGTGTAGCCTTTGGATTTCCATTCATCAACTTCTTCATTTGCGAGAACTGTTCCAAGTTCGGCACACCAATTCACAGGAATCATCGAAATAAAAGCAAGGCGATGGCTATCTTTGTAATTTTCAATTTCCATTGCGTCAGTAATTTCTGCAGGAATCGGCAATTCATTTATGTGTCTTGCTTTGTTTAAATCTTTATCAAACCATGAATTATAGATCAAAAGGAACATCCATTGCGTCCATTTATAATAATTTGGATCGGTGGTATTGATTTCCTTAGTCCAATCATAGCCCAAGCCCAAAGCATTCAATTGTCTTTTGAAATTTT
>JANJUO010000351.1 GCA_024710535.1 bacterium | reverse complement strand
TAAAGAAATTCTTGATAATTCATATTCCTTCTTGGATAAAGTATTTGAGATTTTGAAAAAGAATTCAAATCCTTGGCGAGTAGATTTTCTTAATAGATTGAGTGGTTTTGCAGATTTGAAAGAAAGTGTAAATCATGATGTTGAAGATTATAGAAAAGATCTTGAAAAATCAAAATTCCTGACAGCAAAATTAATCAATAATCAAACAAATATCGAAGAGCCGGTAGATTTTATTGCAACTGATAATCCTAAGTCTTTTTTATGGAAATATTGGGTTCGTGGAGATAGAAAAAATTCACCACAGAAAAATGGATTTATTTTTACTTGTGCCTTTTTTGATACATTCAAAGCACAAGGCAGAAACAGAGCCATTATTTCTACTGACCCAAATACTCCTTATTCTTTAAAAGGTTTGGGAATCTTAATAGAAAGATTGGAAATCGAAAAATTAATTGCCGGTGGCGACACAATCGAAATTCTAACTGAAAACTCACGCCCCGGATTTCATAGAGCTGATCCATGGTATGACGGAAGAGCCCCTGTTCATAATTACACAATCATTGATGCACCAAGAGCAGGCTCTACACTATCGAATGAAGAGTTGATAGATATTATCGGCAGGTATGAATATTGGAACGAAATCGGCAAAAATCTTTCTGCATACAATCATATAGATAGTGTTTTGAATCTGCCATTTATTTCTAATTTCGATATTGAGAGAAGTTTCAATAATGAAGATTTGGAAGGATTTAATGCTTTAGATATGGATAATTTCGATCTATATTTAAAAAATATCGAAATCACTTTGCAGAATTTCCAATATTATTCAATTAAATCAAATATAATCGAGCAGAAAAGAACAAATTTCAGGAATTTAATTCTTGACTGCTTTGTTGATTTTATAAATAAAATTCCTCCAACGGAAAAAAGTTTTTGGGGGGATAAATTAAGTAAAATAATTATCAAATATTTACCAAATGAATTTATAAATACTTGGTTAAGAAAATCTTCAGGATTAAATGAATATTCAATTATTCAGATTTTAAACAGATTAATTCCAACAATTGATGTTAAGGAATTTTATCCGCTTTTAGTAGCGATTCAGAATAATCATTTTGAATCATTTACTGATTTATGCACCTTGGCAAAAAATGAAGATATTTTTACTTTTGATGAAACTAAGAAGAAGCTTATCGGTTTGTTGTTGGATTTTAATTTAGTGATTGAAAATGATACAGAAACTATTAATAATCTATCGATTTATGCTTTCGACAATATAAAAAATTATTTCGATGATGTTTTTGTTTCTCAAAGCTTTAAAATTAATGGAAAGATCGAAGATAGATTAGCTAAATACATCTTTACCGATTTCGAAAAAATATCTGATGTCGAAAATGATTTAGATTACAAATTCTATGATGAGTTTGAATATTTTTATAATCTATACATAGAAAAAGAAATTTTTGGCGAACAATTCAAAAATTTCAGAGATTTGAAATCGAAATTATTACAATCTGAATCCGGAAAAAATTTCGGTTATTACAAGAAGATAAGTCCTGATGAATATTTCAATTTTACTTACACTGAAATCAAGAGGTGTATTTCTTATTTCACATCAAAATTTTCAGATAAAAATGCTGATGAGTCTTTATTTATCAGTTATTTAACGATTGCCCAAAATAAAATCGCTTTCAAAAATTTAAGTGGTAGAATAAATCAATATCTTAGAATAAAAAAATTACTAAATAATGAAATTTTAGTAGATTATTTTACTCAATATTATAAAGATATAATTCTATTTGTTGAATTAACAAATAAATTCTCCCACTTTGTGATTGCTTACAATGACATTTCAACAGATGCCGAAGCAGATGAAGCAATTGGCGAATTAATTGAATTATTAGATAAAATAAGCATTGAAGCAAAGTCTTTAAATAATGAGTATTTCCAATTATTCCTTGACAATATTTACGAATTCTTAAATAAAAAATCAAGCGAATTTAAAATACCAATTTCTCAATCTCAGGAAATAATTGATTTATGTTTGGTTCAATTTAATGCAATATCAAATAATGAATCTGGTTTGCTTGTAATCAGCGAAAAGGGCTTGCCGAAGGTCTATGATTTTATTTACAAAGATATTCTATCTGCTCAAAAGAGATATTATTTACGAAAAATTGAATTCATGCAAAATTCAATAAAAAAGTTGGAAGATGGAGAGGAAAATAGTGAAGGCTCACAAAGTTATGCTACTTATGCTGTAATCGTAAACAATATACTATACAATACAGTCAAATTCGACTGGAAAGGACTAAAAACATTTGTTGACTCCTCCGATAATCAAAAAATCAAAGAAAATTTTTACCACAAATACTTTTATTGGTCTCAATTATTTTTGTTAGATAATAATCTTGATAATGATTCTCACAAAATTCACAAATTAAATTCTAAATTCAGAAAAGTATTTGGTGAAAAAACTAATGATTTTATGAATTCACTTGATAAATTACCATTTGAGAATGATTGGCATGGATATGATAATCATTTTCATAGTTTAGTGTTCAGAGTTGAAGTTGAAGACTTGATTGAGGATTTAAATAATTATGTCTATGTTGGAGCTTACGAGTATATTAGCGACTACTTTATATCCAAATTTGACGTTGAGAATCTGTCTATATCGCTTGAAAATTACAGCTCAAAATACCCCAAATATTATAGGATGTTTACCAAAACTTCGTTTGTGAGGTCATTGGTTCTTGTACTATTACTACTGCTTTTTGGTGCGGCAGTTTTTGATACAAATTTATATCCTATTCATGAAACTGAAAATGTCAAAGTACTATCACCTGTTTCAACATTTATTCAAAAATATGTTGGAGAAAGCATTTTTAATGTTACAGCCGGATTTTTTAAATACTTCTGGATCACATTAATTTTTGTCGTATTTATTGCACCATTTATTTTCGGTTTGATGCAAATACCAAAATTTTTCAAAGGTAAAATAGAAGAAATAAAAAAACCAAAATTTCTTGAGTTGCTAAGAAAAGTTGAGGATAAAAAGTCATCTCTTTTGTATTTGCAATTTATTACGCCACTTTTACTTGTGTTATTAAATATTGCTTCATCAGATACAGTTGATTTGCTGAACAATTTCACAGGATTTCGATTTATTTCAATACTTTTGATAATTATCGGATTGATATTTATGTCGATTTATCGAGAAATATCTGCTGTTAATGAAGATAAATCAACAAAATGGCTACTATCAAGAACTAAACATATGATTTGGCTTTACTATTTGCAATCGCTATTAATTACAGTATTTCTGGTTGATTTAATATTAAGATATCAGTTAGATCTATCGGAATTATTTGGAGAAACATCAGATTATTTTATGTATGGGTTGTCTAAATACATACCTTATAGTGTATCTATTCCATCAATTGGATTTGAATTTGACATAGTAATTATGCCGGTAACAACCGTTTTGATTTCCCTTTTATCATTATTCTTTAGTTTCTTTATTGACAAAGTTTTTGGAGGCGGAAATGATTAATAATGTATTAATTTTAATTGCAATTGTTTTCTTTTTGAGTATTGGAACTCTTTTTTCAATGGAAAATGATAGCATAAGTGAGCCAAAAGAAGAAGTAATTAAAATAGATTCTTCGGTAGCAAATGAGTTTTATGTGAAAATCGAAGAACAACTCAAAAAGTTTATTCCGGAAATAAAAAATGTGCTGAAAGATAGTTTCAAGAAAGTATCAAAAAGTGCTTTAAGTAATGAAAAAGTTATGGAAACTACTTTCAGAAAATCATATCAATTCTTGCCATTACCAATAAGATTGATGGTGGATCAAGATGTATTCGTAAAATTCTGTATGAGAAATCGGAATTTACTTTTAGAAATTAAATAATGGAAAATTAACCTATGCCAATAGAACTAAAAAGCCTACCATCGCTAATTGCGATACCATATTCAGAAACGCTGAAGAAGGATTCTATTCAAAGAAAAGATTTTCAGAGAATTACTCTTGAAAATGCTTTGTCATTAAACGCTGTGATTTCGCTTGCTAATTATTTTGAGCAAAATCGCCCAAGCGAAGAAGATACAAAAAAAGAAAAATTTCCTGAATTGAAAAATTTTGATTTGGGACAAATTTCTGTGGGAACATGGAATATGTTCTCTCGCGAAACTACTCGCGCCATGGGTGCAAATCCCAAAGCACTATTTCTGAATAATATCTATGAAATGTATCATGGAAATTTAGCAAAAGAATGGGATAATTTATCC
>JANJUO010000348.1 GCA_024710535.1 bacterium | reverse complement strand
GGTTGAAAGCCAAAAAGCGGTGCTTCAAGGCAATCACGCCAAATCTTATGCAAGTCTAAATTATCGAAAATTCTTGAAATTTCTTCCGTTATTTCTGATGTAGAATTATTTGTATCAATGCGAAAATTCTTCGATAGAACGCCACTTTTTCGAGATTGAATACAGCTCCATACATGTGGATCATTTTTCAATTCGCGATAAACTTCAATCGTTTTTCCTAATTTTGACAGAATTTTGTCAGGATTTGGCAAAATTCCCAAATAATTATGGAATGAGAATTTTGATTGTCGCGTAACTAATTCATTGGTTAAATATTTATTGTTCATTTTTAATTCTTGCTCCCAATAAGAAATCCCAAAACAACTCCCGAAAGAATTCCAGCCGGCATTTGCCACCATTCAACTTTTTTCTCAACTTCCTTTGTGATGAAGATATTCCTTATTTCAATGCTGTCCGGCTTTGGGAATATTTCCAAATCGAGCATATTTTCTGGAAATTGATAATTTATTCTAATTGTATCACGCTGTATAACTGTATCAATCATTGCTGTAAATGGCTGTGTTTGTATAATTGTATCGCGAGAATAAATCAATTTCGGCTTAATTTTTTCAACAATAATTGGCTCTGCTGGCTTTTCTATGAATAAAGTATCGATCTTTATTTCATGTGAATTTTTCGAGCGATTATCATTAATAAAATAGCCAGACAGAAACGCAATAATCGAAACAAAAACTATAATTATTAAATTTTGTGTGCTCATTTTTCAAATCCAATTAATCCACGTGTCTTCAATAAACCAATTATGTGATAAATATTTCGTTTTTTGATAAATACTCCTTCGGTATATTTTTTGTTGATAACTGATGAAGTATTGAATCCTACTGTTGTAATCCAGCCTTTTTTCTGAACTGTAATTACTCTTTCAATATGTCCTTTGCTTGAATTCTGCTTTCTCCAAACAATCAAATCGTTCTTTTGTGGAGAGAATTCTACTTGTCTGCCAACTTTTTTTGCATGATTATATATTGCGTTTGCAAGTCCATTCCGTAATATTGGAATTGAATTTCTGGGCAATTTCAAAGCATTTGCTGAAACTTCAAAGCACCAATATTGTCCTGCGGCACAGTACGGATAATTTCCAACCAAACCAACAGATTTCAAATATTTCTGAACTTCGCCATCATTTTTGTTGCTTCTTTCTATAATATCAACTTGCGACATCATTGTATCGTGTGATAAATCAAGTAATTGCTGATTGCATTTTAAATTATATTTGCTTAAAGAAAAACAAATTTCAGAAATTAAAACAAAAATTAACAAGTAATATTTCATCAAAATCACCCGAATTGTGCAATATAAACACCAAGAACAGCTAATCCAACAAGGATATGAACACCAATAAAAATTTGCCCTAATATATTGTGATTATTGGCTTTAAGGAAATTTACTTTCGTATAAACCAATACCGCAGTTCCAGATAATGCAACTGCAATAGCTTCAATGACTGCAATCATCAATAAAGTACGAATTTCAGGAAGTTCGGGCTTTAGAAACCAAAAGCCAAATCCAGCAATCATTATCCAAATAAGATTTCTGAAAATAAAATCAAAAATTGCTTCAAAATCTATTTCAGATAAGAATGCAGAATATTTTTTTAAAATAATGCTAAACATAAATCCCTGATAATAATGAACTTAAATAATATTTTTTGTAGAAATATGCTGATGTACCAAGTTGCTTTTATTGTAACTACTCAGCCAAGTTTCGTTCTGTCGGTTGTTACAACCGACAAATTGTAATCGTCAGTTGTAACAACCTCGGAACGCAATAATCTCAAAAATTCATAAAAGCAACTTGGTTATAAATCAGCAATTTAGATGTAAAATTGAAATTACCAATACAAATTCAGAATCTCTTTAGTGAATATTTTGTCAGCCATAGTTTTTTTAATCACAATTTCCTTATTTGTAATCGTATCAAATTCGTAAGAAATATTAAGAGATAAATCACCATTTTTGAGATCTTTCAGCAATTTTACGGCTTCGATTTTTCTCCATACAATTGTTTTTGGTATTTCGGTACTTTTCAAAGCATTTTCATAAATATTATAAATGCTCAAATCTATTGCAATAAGTTTGATTAATTCCAGCGCCGGCAAATCAAATGGCGTTTTATATTTTTCCGATAAATACACATCAATAAAAGCGCTTGCATTGCCAATTGCTGAGTTTATTCTATCATCGAAATTTCCCGAATTTGTGGTATATCCAGTTAATTCTGCCAGTTCGGTTTCGCTGAATTCTTTCTGTAAATCATTGATTGTGCAATACATCTTTTGCCTACGGAACAAGTAAAACTTTGATAACACCTGCACCAACTGTGCTTTCTAAAGCTCTACCATTAACACTGCCGCCAGTAGCAATTTTTGCTCTGCCATTTGAGTCAGATACAACGCTATCGCCAACATTCACTGTGGTTGCAGTTTCTACGGCAATGGTTCCAAGCGAGACCACCGCCGCCAATTCTCCAACATTCCAATTAAGTTCGGATACTCCAAGCGCCTTTTGATCTTGACGGCAGAGTGATCCAAGATGATTAACAAATCTGTTTTTATAAAGCAATTCTTTTGCTTGAACTGTAACAGATTGAACAGGATTATAAGAAACTGGATGCATAATTCCTCCTTATTAGTGATTTGTATGTGAAATTAGAAAGCCGGCTACATTTGCTGTGATTTTCACTGCGTAATTATCTGTATTTCTAATGATTTTCAATTTCCCGCCATTTTCGTAATATGTGTCAATTTCTGGCTTGCCTTCCCTTTGGAAAGTGTAGCCATAACTCGGGTTATATTCATTACGATTGATCTT
>JANJUO010000304.1 GCA_024710535.1 bacterium | reverse complement strand
TTAACTAAGCAGGCGGCAGAGGCAGTGGTTAAAGTACAAAAAGAATTGAAACCATTTGGCTTAACTTTGAAAGTATATGATTGCTTTAGACCACAAATGGCTGTTGACCATTTTGTACGTTGGGCAAAAGATATTAATGATACCAAAACGAAAAAAGAATTTTATCCTGATGTTGACAAGCAGAATTTATTCAAAGATGGATTTATAGCCGAAAAATCAGGGCACAGCAGAGGCAGTACTATTGATTTGACAATTGTTTCATTACCTATTCCAGAGCAGGAAAAATATGTTCCCGGAATGCCACTTGTTGAGTGCTACAAGCCAGCAAGCGAACGATTCAAGGATAACACTATTGATATGGGAACCGGTTTTGATTGTTTTGACGAGCGCTCGCACACAGAATACCCAAATTTAACAGTTGAGCAAAGAGTAGCACGAAATTTGCTAAGAACTTTAATGGATAAGTATGGCTTCAATGGTTTGAAGGAGGAATGGTGGCATTTCACATTGAGAAACGAACCATATCCAAATACTTTTTTCAATTTTCCGATAAAATAGTGATTTTTTGAACTATTAAGAATGAATTATGAGCAAGACTTTATCAGTATTTTTTAATATAGACAGAACTTATCTGACTGTAATTGAGCACACAGCAAACGGCTTATCGCTTGAATACGTGAATTCTACAAAAAGTAGAATAAATTTTGAGAATCTGGGCGCCTCTATCAAAGGTGTTGATGAACTGCACGAATTATTTAATCAATTACCCGATGGTATTGCCAGAGCAACTGTAACAATGCCTGCGGAAGGCGTGATGGTGGCGCAATTCCCGGGAAGAAGTGATTTGTCGAAAAAAGATTTGGAAAAATTAGTAAGTTTGGAAATTAGACAAATCTATCCACAGTTTAATTTTGAAGATTTCAAAATCACTTTAACTCCATTTTTGGCTTCAAATACCAAAAAGCAGACTATGCTTGCTGTGATTATTCCATTGGAAGATTATGAAACCATAAACAGAATTATGGAGCCGCTGAATTTACCAATTACAAATATTGAAATTAGCCAATTGAATGCTCATTCATGCTTTTTGTATAATTATCCAGAAATGCGTGATAAAACAGTTGCTTTGCTTAGTGTTCAAAATCAATTTATGGATTTTTCAATTGTCAAGAACGGAACACCTGCTTATTATAGTTTATCAAATATAAGCAGAATTGATGCAATAGGTGAGGTTTTCGAGAATGAATATAATAGAATTGTTCCAAGTTTGTTCGATTCAATAGATGCGGTTTATTATTTTGGATCGGGATTAACCAAAGACGTAAGTATGATGTTATGGGAAACCTCGATGCTTTTGGGCATTATGGAGTCGAAGCGATTGAATGCATTCAGAATGATGCTTTCTAATTTGGATAAACGCGATAAAGAATATTGCTCGCGTGCATTTCAACTTTATCCTGCTTGCGTTGGTGGCTGTATGCCGGCAAGACATGATTTTATAAAATTCTAATTTTTATGAGAATTATTAGCGGAATATATGGTGGACGCAAATTCAATAGAAAAGCACCCGCCGGAGTAAGACCAACTCTTGACGCAGTCAGGGAATCAATTTTTAATATTTTGAACAATCATATTGATTTTGAAGGGCTAAATGTGCTGGATATTTGTGCCGGAACCGGAGCACTCGGTTTTGAGGCATTGAGCAGAGGGGCAGAATATTGCACATTTGTGGATAAGTCGAAGGAATCTGTTAATTACATAAAAGAATTTGCAAAATATTTGAATGTTGAAAATTATGAGTTTCATTTGAGTGATGCTGTTAAATTTCTAAATAATGAAACCACAATGCAATACGATTTGATTTTCACAGATCCGCCATATATTGAAGATTTCATCTTGAAAATGGTTGATATTATTGACAAGAAAAATCTTATTAGCCAAGAAGGGCTGATTATAATTGAGCATGGATTCAAATCAAATTTGAATTATACTGAGAATTGGGAAATTATCAGCAAAAAAAATTACGGTATTACATCAATTGAAATTATTCAAAAATCAAAATAAAAAATCCGATTAAATGATATTCTCTTTAATCGGATTTTGAATTATATGTCAATTTAATTAGTTTGCTTTGTATGAGCCAACGAATTTTTTGAAATTTTCGATTTCTTTTTTCAATACATCAGCAGGACCATTTGCTTTGAAATAATATGGACCTTCGTTTGAAGGAACGATTGCCGCAAGCGTCATATATCCCGGAGTTTCTTTGAAATCTTGTGACATTGGGGCAGATTTTACTCTGAAAACACCTTCGATTTCAACATAAGTAATTTTATCGCTTACCATTTTGGACTCATTTGCTTTTTCTACTTTTGCAAATTCGCCTTTCCAACGGTCAATATTTTCTCTAATCATATCTTGCTGACCAAAGAAAAAGCCAACAACTTTCACACTTGGATCAACACCACATGCATATTGAACCACTCTCATCGAACTTGCAGGATTTTCCTGAG
>JANJUO010000274.1 GCA_024710535.1 bacterium | reverse complement strand
GTTCACTGAGGTTCGATACGAGCTGGTTCGTTACATGTACGAATCTTCTCGTCGTTACAGCTATTAATAGCTATCTCGCATGTCTGGGAGTTTATTCTCCCAGACATGCGTTGATACTCTTGTTTAAAGGGAAAATGACATGCCTTCAGTTTGCACATCGCTAGAAGAGACCAATCGGTCTATCCTTAACGAAGCGTTATATAAAATCATCACAGATGTTGTAAAGCAGCTAGGGATACCTGGCGACACTATCATCGCTATGAAGAACGTAATGGAGATTGCTAAAACCGACAACAGCAAAAACGTCTCCATTCAGAGTCAAGACAACTTACCCACAACCACTGGACAGCGTCGCGTAGTCGCTACCATCACAGAAGACTACGATGAGGATTATGTAACCTCGACCATCGTGTCCCAGGCAGACGCCGCACCGATCTTCAGAGACCCTCATGTAGACGTATCTGTCTTCCCGGTGTACGTAATGTCTGACATACAAATATCTTTCCAGATAACTAGTCCGTCTAAAACAGAGTTGAAACGCATTCGTGACAACATTCGCGTCAGACTGTCTCAAGGACGAAACATTCTTCATCACGAATCTGATTACAACATCATCATCCCTAAAGTGGTGGAAGATTTCATTGCCGATGTTTACGATTTGAAACAGAGGTTCTTCCCTCAGACCTTGGATGAGTATTTCCGATCAAACGCCACCAAGACCACACACTTGATGACGGATCTTTCCAACCCAGGAAACTCTCGCATCGCTGTACGGAGAAGCCTCCGTATGATCACTGGGACATTGGATGTCTCGGCGATACCTGAACAGATTGAAGAGGACTCCGACACTAACACCTACAAACTGACAGTTCCGTACAAGCTGAAGATGGAGCTCCCCAGGGAACTCTGTATGAAGTACCCTGTGATTATCTGTAACAAGATAATGCCTACGAAGTATCTGGACTTCATCGAAGAAGACCGCGTGAAAACGCGTGAAGAGTACAGTCGTAATCTTGCGTACCACGGAACCGGAGACGGGTCACTTTCTTTCTTCGAAGCACATCGTCAGATGAGTTATCGAATTCAAGAGAAACTCCCTCTTAATCTACCCTTTTTCGACATGTTTCCTGAACGTGTTGGGCATCGTGGATACGGTATCGTTACATCTTTCCTCACCACCGTAGATGAGGCAGATAAACGTACGCTCATGAATCTAAGAGAAACTGGACCTTATGAATTCGACGATGATTTCATCGATTATCTACTAGCAGGAGAGCGTGACTATGTAGTTAATCCCTATATGTCGCTGTTCTACTTCGGACTCCATCAAGACGGTGTTCATTTCGATAACAACATCCTCACAATCAGTCCTACGTTAGATGTGAAAAGTAAAGTAGATCTTGGATTGATTAAACCTACCAGAATCACTGTGTCTGTCTGTCTTGACCCTACGTGTCTTTACGACACCGTGAAACCACGAATGATGAAGAACAAAGATCTCTTCTTATTCTGGTTGTCTGAATACATTCGCGGGATAAATAACTTCAAACACGAGCTATCTGCCTTAACGATACCTGATAACAGTCTTTATCGTTTCTTCCTGCAGTTTCTTCATGACGCTGTGTTAAAGGAAGAACATGACTTTATACGAAAGTTCATCGATATCTTTAGTCTCGACAACCTAATGATCGAAAGACTTTCTGGCATTATGTACAGCAACACCCCTAAGCTCTACAAAGCTGTGGCAAAACACAGTGATCTGCACAGGTTCAGAGTGGATAAGAATTTCCAGAAAAACTACATGGATGCAGATAAATACTTGATGCGTACTGTTATGGTTTCTCGGGTACAGGCACGAAGGAAGACTGAACTCCCCGAGACCTAAAGGAGGCTATGTTCAATCCGGAAGAAGTACCACTGACGGATACTTACGTCAAAAAGAAATTGCAGTTACTCCTCCGAGTTCCAGGTATTACACTTGGATGCTTGGAGGAGACGCTTACGTTGGAAGAACTAACTGATAGGTTCAAGAAAGCCTGTTTTCTTGGAACCCATAAGCACATATCTAAACATATTCAGCTGTACGAAACGGAAGACCTCGGTTTGGGGTATGTTGATGTTCTATCTATCAAGGCTGTGAAAAGGATGCTGGATGCCAGATTACTGAATCCTTCTATTCCGGTTCATGTTAGATACATGTATGGTAATCTCTTCTTCCTGATAGATGAATCTAATCTGGATCGCAGAGTACTTCAAACGAGAACGGTTAGTCTAGCTTATCACGAGGGTCTAAAACAGGTCTATGATATCCATCTAGGACCTCATGTATCCCCTAATAGACTCTACCATCTACAACAGTACGATGGCGTCATAACCACACTAGAAAAAGTCTTGAAGAACGACATGGTGTCGTGTTTTCATATCCACTCCTTTTCGACTGATCTGTCAGATATCACACACTAGATGCGACGTTCATTCGTCGCATCTAGTGTGTTTTGATTTTTGTTCTGTTGCATTTATAAACACTGAGCTTGGTTAATCACTTTTAAACAAAGGGACTTTTATATGGCTCTTTACCACCCTAAACGCGGTGAGGTCTACACAGTAAAA
>JANJUO010000207.1 GCA_024710535.1 bacterium | reverse complement strand
ATTTCAATCACTCAAATTATATTTCTCTCAAAACAAAAGATGCTATCGTTGATCAATTCCGCGATAGAACAGGTAGTCGGCCTTCAGTTGAATTGGATAATCCGGATTTAAGAATTAATATTCATATAAATGTTGATGAATGTGAGGTTTTGCTGGATTCATCCGGCTATTCTCTTCATAAACGCGGGTATAGGATCAACCAAAATGCCGCACCGTTAAACGAAGCTCTTGCCGCAGGAATGATTTTGCTCTCAGGATGGCAAAGAGATTGCGATTTTTATGATCCAATGTGCGGCTCTGGAACTCTTTTAATGGAAGCCGCAACATTTTCAAGAAATATTGCACCGGGCAAAAACAGAACTTTCGGCTTTATGAAATTCAGAGATTTCGACAAAGAGCTTTGGGAAAAAATTCATCGTGAAGCAATCAATAGCGAAATTGAATTTCCTCATAATATTTATGGCTCCGATATTTCAGATAGATCAATTTTTATTGCCAAGAACAATATAATTCATTCAGGATTTGATGATTTTATCCAATTGGAAAAAGTGGCTTTTGAACGACTTGAGCCCAAAGAAAATAAGGGATTGATAATTACAAATCCACCTTACGGAGAGAGAATCCAAAAAGATGAGTTGTTTCATTTCTATGAAGTAATCGGTGATACCTTAAAGCAAAGATTTGCCGGTTTTAATGCATTTATTTTAGGCGGAAATCTGGAGGCATTCAAGTTTATTGGGCTGAAACCATCACGAAAATACACGCTATTCAATGGAACAATTGAATGTAAATTCCAAAAATTCGAGTTATATACTGGCAGTAAAAAGGCAAAATATCAAATTCCAATCAATCAAAACGAAAATGAATCCGATTAGAAATTTAAAATGAATCTGATGAATATGTTTTAAGTCTTTTGATACAAAGCACAATTCTTTTAATAGGATTGTGCTTTGTAATTGTATTTCAAAGTTGCCTGTTGCAAAGGGAAGTTATAGTTATTTCAAGCTGAATCATTACAGAAAAGTAAATATTACTTCATATTCCAAATACTTTTGCTTATATAATTTGCCACAGTATTGCTTCCTAATCAACACTTGTTTTAATTCAAGATTCATAAGTGTCGATTGTAAAAAGCGACAGAGCAAAACTACAAAGAATTGCTTCATTTCAATAAAATTACACTCCACTATAAGAATCAATATCTACTTTTATAATGATATTCGAAGCATTTGCAAGTTTGGAAAATTCTCCTGAAACTTCACTAAGAACGTTGCTTAGCTCGGCAGTTGCTTTGCTATTTTTCTTGCTTTTTATTATAATGATGCGGCGATAAAAATTAATTGTCTTGAAGACTGATGGAACAACCGGCTTGTATATTATAAGATTGCTTTTCTTATTTGCAAGAAGCAAGTAGTATTCCCACGCTAATTTTTCGAGTTCGTCGCTGTCCTTTCCCTTTAGTTCAATGAAAATGTACTTCGCAAATGGGGGATAGTTCGCTTTTTGACGGATGGATAGTTCTTTTTTAAAGAAATTATCGTAATCTGCTTTGGCGACATATTCAAATACGTAGTTTGCCGGATGCGATGTTTGGATGATTACTTCTCCTGCGTAGTCGCGGTGTCGTCCTGCTCTGCCGGAAACCTGCGTTAAAAGTTGAAAAGTTCGTTCCGAAGCTCGAAAATCTGATATATAAAGTTGCAAATCTGCATTAATTACACCAACTAATGTTACTCTATCAAAATCAAGTCCTTTTGCAACCATTTGCGTTCCAATCAATATATCAGTTTCTCCGTTTGCAAAGCGCTGGAGTATCTTTCGTTGCTCACCTTTTTTCTTTGTTGAATCAAGGTCCATTCTATCAATCACAACTTCTATATTCATACCTCGCAAATATTCATCCAACTCTTCCTCAATTCTTTGCGTACCATAACCGACTATCTTAAAATCATCAGAACCACATTCCGAACATCGCTTCATCACATTTGTAGAATAACCGCAGAAGTGGCAACGAAGAGTATTTATGTTTTTATGATAAGTCAGTTTAATTGAACAATTTACACATTCTGGTACATTGGCACAATCGCCGCATTGAAGATAGTTCGAAAAGCCGCGTCTATTGCGAAAGAGTATTACCGCTTCCTTTTTGTTCATTCTATCAACAATCATGTCAAGTAATTCTTTCGAGAAGGAATTTATAATTTGCTTTTGTTTTCGAGCATCAACCATATCTATTACTTTAATTTTTGGCAATTTAGCTCCATCGGCACGGTGCTTTATTTCCAACAATTCATATTTCCCTACATTTGCATTGTGAAGACTTTCAATTGAAGGAGTTGCAGATCCCAAAACAACCACTGCATTTTCCATCATGCCGCGTATAATTGCTGCATCTCTTCCGTTGTATCGAGGGTCGGGCTGTTCTTGTTTATAGGAATTTTCGTGCTCTTCATCTACAATAATTAGTCCAAGATTGTCAAGCGGTGCAAATATTCCACTGCGCGCTCCAATTACAATTTTTCTATCGCCTGATTTAATTGATCGCCATTCATCATATCGCTCGCCATCACTCATTTTACTATGCAAAACGGCTATTTGATTAGGAAAAACGATGTTAAATCTATCAATCAGTTGTGGTGTCAGCGAGATTTCCGGCACAAGAAGCAATGCAGTTTTATTTTTAAATAAAACATTTTTTATTGCATTGAGATAAACGAGTGTTTTACCACTGCCCGTCACACCAAATAGCATAAATGTCTTATATTTACCTTCGTTAACTGCTTGATTAATCTTCAATAAACTATTTTCCTGTTCGATAGTCAGTTTAAGTTTCGACTCATCTCGTTTCGCAAGCATGTTTTCCGAATCTACAAAGTAGCGATTGATTTCTACCTCGTCAAATTTAATCAATTCTTTTTTCTTTAAGGCATTGAGAATCGATAAACTGCTTTGATTTTTCTGCAATACTTCATTTACCATAATTGATTTATTGCGTTCTTTCATCAATGAGTATATAAAAAGCAACAAACTATATTGTTTTTGTGACGATTTCTTTACTTTATTAATAATTCTTTGCAATTCTTCTTCATCCTGCATTAATTCATCAACGATCGCAACTGTTCTAACATATTTTGGCTGTATTTGCTCACTCAATTCTGTGCTTAGTTCGATAAATCCTTTTGATTTTAATGAATCTAATTGCAATTTACTAATACTGAATTTTAATTTACTTTCAAGATATTTTAATGTAATAAATTTATTATGATTTTCCAAATAGCGTAATATTTCGTATTGCTTGATACTTTTTCTTTTTAATTCAATTAAATCAGTTTCTTGTAAATCAATTGCTAATTTAATATTGACATTTTCCTGAACAGACATAGAGGAGGGCAATGCGGCTTTTAATACATCACCGAGAGAGCATAAATAGTAATTGCTCATCCATTTGCAGAATTCCAGTAACTTTAGCGAAAATACCGGCTCATCATCTAAGAGTTTTGCAACATACTTTAATTCATATTCTCCATCATATTTATCTAAAACAGATACAATATATCCATTATGCAACTTATTTGATTTACCTATTGGTACCAATACTCTTCTGCCAATCAAATTAATTTGACTTTCCATAGTGTCATAGAGATATGTCAATAACATATCAGTACTGTTCGGTATCGCAATATTTAAATGAATTAGCATAATGTTCAATATAAATTATAATTATACAATTACAAATATAATAATTTTGTTTATAATAACAAAAATATTTAATTGAAAATATAATCAATTTATTTGAATAAATAGTAATAATTTAAATATAAAGGATAAATTATATACATTCTTTATTAATCGTCCAAAACATTGATTGAATCTATGTGCGTCAGAGAGAAATTGTATTGCCATAGAGAGAAATTACATTGCATATTTAAGAAATAAAATTGCAAAACAAAAATATTTAATTGCATTGAATAATTATTACAATTCCATAAATAAAATATTTATTGCTTTCTATAATTATTGTATAGCAATACATAATAACTATATTGCATATAATAATTTACAATATCGAAATTACACTTAATTTATGGCATATATTTCAAATGCAACAATTATTATTAATAATTAAAACAATTATACAAATATATTAAAGATTGTTGTATAAATTATAATAAATATTATAAATAATTAACAAAATTATGATAATTATAAAAAATAATTTGCATATAATTAAAATTATTAGTAATTTAGAAATGATTATAATACATATTATATAAAAATATTATTTACAATTAGGAATAATTATATGTCAAGTAAAGATGAAGTTCGTAATTTCAGACTAAGTTTCAATGAGTTAGCACAATATGCTCATAATTTAGTAGCGGTGCTCGAGCGCGATTTATCCGAGTTAAGTATATTTGGATTAACTATTAATAATATTACTCAGTTGAACAATTTGATTGAAGAGTTTGAAGAAATGAAATCAGATGTTGAATATGAAGGTGATATGATGCTCAAGACAGAAGCAAAGGATGCCGTTGCAGAAACTCTTCGTTCCGAAATTAGATATATGAGTGTTCGTGTCGAAGCGGCTTATAATTATGGCTCTGTTGTGTATAATACTTTTAGATTCGAAGATATGAATAATATGAACGATATTGAGCTTTTGAATATGTTTCGTCGAGTTATAAGATTAAGCCAGCAGTATTATGACGAGCTTTCTTACTATGGCGTTACGGAAGATATGATTGCACAATTAAACGATTATGCTGAGAATTTCCAAAATGCTCTTATACAACAAGAGCAAGCCATTGATAGTAGAAGAATTGCCGCCGCAGAAAGAACAAAGAAAGCTAATGAGATATATTATCATATTTCAAATTATACTAATTTTGGTAAGAAGTACTTTGCTAAGAATAATACTGCAAAGTATCAAGATTATATCATCTATTCTGACAATGTACCTGGTGCGCTGACTGCTCCAACTAACTTCACTTATCGTTACGATACCTTTACTTTCTCTTGGAGTGCAGTAAATAATGCTACAAGTTATCAATTGCAATCTTCGAATGACAATATTAATTTTACAAATGTAAACGAAGGGGAAACTAATTCATTTAATATTAATTCAAGAGTACCGGAGCATACTTATTGGAGAGTTCGTGCACGTAATTCCGGAGGATTTGGAGATTATTCTACAATTATTAACATTGTAAATGAATTGGTTTTGAATAGCCCAACGAATCTTCAACATATTAGCAATATTCCTGAACTTACATGGACAGCTCCTGCCGGTGCAACTATGTTTCAAGTGCAGTTGAAAAATGCGGCAAGTCCTGATAGTGAATATCTTGACATTTATTATGGAAACGATGTTCATTTAAATCATGGGGATCCTATTGGAAATTATACATTTAGAGTGCGCGCTTGGAATGCAGAAGGTACAAGTGAATGGGCTGAGCATAGCTACACAGTAGTTACTCCTTAATTTAAAATAATTAAAAAAAGAAAAAAAGAAAATCCCCATTAAATTATGATTAATTATCAATAAAATAATGGGGAAATATCTTATATATCAATGTATTAATTTACAAATTGATATTTAATTCTTTTTTATCCATTCAATCAAATCTGCAACGAATTCTTTATTGATATTATTGCCGTCAACATATTCAGAAGGAATACTTTTGCCCTCTCCATACATAAAAAGATGATTTAATTTAGGATAAAGTTTGAAAGAAGCTTTTGGATTGTCCTTCAAAACAGATTTCCAGCCATTAAAATCTTCAACAGTCACCTGATAATCACGCTCTCCCTGAATTACAAAGATTGGCATTTTCACTGATTTGACAGTTTCGGAAGGATTATAAGAACGCAAATCTAAGGCATAAGCACCGTTCATTCCCATAGGAAGAGTGCTCGGATCGGTATCTGCATCCAATTCCGCAGAAAGATAATTATTTATTTGTGCCTTAAGTTTATTGACTTCCGCTTGCTCTTCGACACTAAAATCATCATCGAGTTTGAATATATATTCATATTGATCCACCAAAATATCTTCGAATTTTCGTGTGAAACCTGCCATTATCACGATTCCGGCAAGGCGATTATCCCTTAAAGCAACGCGAGGCATCATTGCGGCACCCAAACTATGACCGAGAATGAATATTTTGTTCGTATCAATGTTGTATCTCTTTGCGTTAAGACGAGCAAACTTTACCGCTTCGAGAGCATCATCGATTACTTCGGTATCCAAATCGAATGTTTTTGTTTCCTTCGCCAATTTATCAGGATGCTGATTTGTTCTTTTATTATAACGTATCACTGCAATTCCCGCTGTCGATAATCCAAAAGCAATATCGCGAAACGGCTTGCTACCGCCAATCGTTTCATCCATATCGTTCGGACCGGAACCATGAACAAGTATCAATGCGGGAGTTGGTTTGTCTGTTTTTGGAAAGGTTATTTTGCCGTCAAGAGGATATTCTTCTGTACCAACTGTGATATTTTCTTCTGTGAATTTGGAAATATCCATATAATCTGTGGTTTTGAACTCGGCACGACTCTTGCCCGGAGTGATGAAAAAGCCGACCACCTTATTTGTAGGAGAAACGGTCAAGCGACCAATCAATTCGTACTTTTCAAAGATGAGATTGATAAGTATAAGATGATTCTTTTCAACGAGAGTGATTTTGATCTCACCGAAAGACTCAAACTTGCCAACGGAAGAAGTCATTTGCCCCCAAAAAGAATCGAACTGCTCCTTTTTGACGAGAGTTTTCATCGTATCGGCAAGCAGTTTGTAGGAATCTTGAGGCTTATTGTTTTGTAAATTAAGATAGAATTCTTTTGCATAATTGCGGAGGAACTCATCACGAGAGGTATCGGCATTGGCAACTGAATTAAGTAGCATAAAAATGCCGAAAAGCGTTGTTAGAAGTGCATTTTTCATAATAGAAACCAATTAATTAAGTAAAAAAATAATCCGGCTAATTAAAAAATTGCCGGATTTGATTGTTGAAAGAGAATGAATATTTGTTAGAATTAAACATCTAAGTTTTTCACGTACTGGGCATTCTTTTCGATGAAATCGCGTCTTGGTTCAACTTTGTCGCCCATCAATGTTTGGAAAACGAGTGTTGCTTGCGCCGCTTCTCCAATCGAAACTTGAAGAAGAGTTCGAGTATCGGGATTCATAGTTGTGCTCCAGAGTTGCTCCGGATTCATTTCGCCAAGACCTTTAAATCTTGAAATAATGATGCCATCTCTACGAACAGATATTTCTTCGCCTTCGCCTTCGTTGATTTGCTCTTCATCAACAACGACCACAGTTTTTGTTTTGACGTTGTCTTTGCGTAATCTTTCGATTATCTCATCGCGCTCAGCGTCGTTGAATGCATAAAGTTCGGTTTTACCTTTTTTCAGCTTGTATAGAGGTGGCTGAGCAATGTATAGATTTCCGTTAAGGATTAATTCTTTCATATAGTTAAAGAATAGCGTCATAAGTAGGGTTCTTATGTGTGAACCATCAACGTCCGCATCTGCCATAAGGATAACTTTGCCGTAACGGAGCTTTGTTATGTCAAAATCTTCGCCGTAACTCGTTCCCAAGGCAGTGAATATCGCTTTAACTTCGTCGTTTTCGAGCATTTTATGAACGCGTGCCTTCTGCACATTAAGAATTTTACCTTTTAATGGTAGAATTGCCTGAAATCTGCGGTCTCTTCCTTGTTTTGCCGAACCTCCCGCAGAATCACCTTCGACTATGTAGATTTCGCAATCTTCTGGTGTATTCATTGAGCAATCGGCTAACTTACCGGGTAGGGTAGATGATTCAAGCGCACCTTTTCTTCGGATTAATTCTTTCTTTTTTCTTGATTCGATACGAGCTTCTGCGGCAAGCAAAGCTTTTTCGACAATTTTTTTTGCATCGTTTGGATTCGAATCGAGGAATTGTGTAAGTTTATCATTAACAATTGCTCTAACGATACCTTCGATTTCCCCGTTACCGAGTTTGGTTTTGGTTTGCCCTTCGAATTGTGGCTCAGGAACTTTAACGGATATGATTGCGGTAAGCCCTTCACGGAAGTCGTCACCGGTAAGTTGGAGTTTGTTTTTCTTTACAACGTTGTTCACATAGTTGTTTAGCGTTCTGGTTAAAGCCGAACGGAAGCCGGAAACGTGCGTACCGCCTTCGATAGTGTTGATATTGTTGACGTAAGAAAGAACATTTTCGCTGTAATTGGAATTATATTGAAAGCAAATCTCAACTTGCGTTCTCGAACCGGCTTCGTTAACGTCCTCACCGGCTATATAAACTGGTTTGGTGAGAGTTTTTTCGCCGCTATCCACATATTCAACGAAGTCACGAAGCCCACCTTGGTAGTGAAAGACTTCTTCGTATCCTTCGCGCTCGTCTATAGTTGTGATAGTGATTGCTTGATTAAGGAAAGCTAATTCACGCAAACGGTCAGCAGTTCTTTGAAATTTGAACTCAACAGTTTTGAAAATAGTAGCGTCCGGACGGAAATAAACGTAGGTTCCTGTTCTTTCCGAATCGCCAATTTCTTGAACGGAAATGGTTGGGATGCCTTCGCTATAAGTCTGGCGATATTTTTTTCCCTCGCGCTCAACAATAACTTCCACAAAACTTGAAAGGGCATTCACGCAAGAGACGCCGACACCGTGCAAACCGCCGGAGACTTTGTATGAATTCTTGTCGAACTTGCCTCCCGCATGGAGCGTACACATTACCACTTCGAGGGTGGAGATCTGTTTGACGGGGTGAGGTCCTGTTGGGATACCGCGACCATCGTCTTGAACGGAGCATCCGCCGTCTTTATGCAATTTCACGATGATATTTTTGCAGAAACCTGCTAAAGCTTCGTCGATAGAGTTGTCCACAACTTCTTGAATCAAGTGATGCAATCCGCGTTCGCCAATATCTCCAATGTACATCGCCGGACGCTTGCGCACTGCCTCAAGTCCTTCAAGAACTTTAATACTACCTTCGGAATAGTTATCTTCATCGGGGGTAAATACTTCAAATTCAGAATTGTCAATGTCAATTATTTCAGTAATATCTTCCATCTTTACACAATATAATATTGATAAATACAATTATTAGTCAATACAAAAATACGAAAAAATCATCTAATTATCACATCATTTATTGAATTTTCTCCATATTTTGCATTTAAAAGATTAATGAGCCATTCCTTTCTTAAAGTCATTTCGGATCTCCAAGTAGATGAATGTATTTTTAATGTGAGGGATTTATTCTTTAATTTTTTGATATGCACAACTTTGGCAATGTTTTCTCCGAGCAATTCATGCCAATCGTTTTCGATTTGCGCTTGCAAATAGAGCTCGGACCAGCCGAGCCTATTCACTAACGGAGTTAATAAATCCTGAAAACTCTTTGGATTACTGTTTATCATCTTGCAATTACAAATCTTTTTGTGGTTAATGTTCCATTTACGTTGATTGTATAGAAGTAAATTCCTGAAGTGAGTTCTTCTGTGTTGATTTTATATTTACACAAGCCATTTTTTCTTTTTGAATTAATAACATTTTGAATTAATTCACCATTTGAATTGAATAAATCCAAACTCACTTCTGATTCATTTTCTAAATTAAAAGAAATTTCTACATAGTTGTTTGCTGGATTTGGCATCGCTTCATCTAATGTGAATCCGCTAAGTATTTCTTCTACAGAAACTTCATCAAGTGTTGTGAAAGACCAAGTTTCCGACCAGTCACTCCAATTATGATTGCCTGAATCATCTCTTTCAAAAGCAAGGCGAACTCTCCAGAAATATTTAGTCATTCCTTTTAATTGTTCTGGAGAAGGAACAGAGTAAGATAAAACATCCGAAGCGGAAAGCTTTGATCCTTCAACTGCAATTTTTGTGAATCCAATATCTTCGGAAATTTGTATTTCTGCAAATTTACATCCTGAAACAGCTTCCCAATATAAAGTTGGTGTAAGCTTAACATTAATTTCATTATTCGTTGGAATTTGTAATTTTGGTGCATTTGGTTTTGCGGCAGAATTAATTGTATTCATATTCCAAATTGGCGACCAAATTGATTCTTTTCCATTTGCAATTGCACACACTCTCCAAAAGTATTTCTTACCAACAATTAATTCGTTAGCATTAAATTCATTTTTTGAAACAATTTGTTCGATTGTGACTACTGAAAAATTACTTAATTCAGAAATTTGTATTTTATATGATTCCGCTCCACCGCTAATATGCCATTTGAACGCTATGTTTTGATTTCTTACTTCTGAATTATTTGATGGTAAAGATAATGTTGGGCGAGCAGGTGCTTGCGGCAAAATTTCTCCATTATATAAAATAGCATATCTTCTGTTTAATTCAACATCCGAAAAATTCAACACTTTTCCATCATTAAATTTAACTTCAATACTTGCTTTATCATCAATCGAATTTTCTCCCAAACCAAAATTCAATGCATTCGAACTTTGCGATGCTCTTGCATTCAATATCGAACCAGGTAAATTACGATAATATTTTTTTCCGTTAACAGTAACCGTAACCCAAGCACCAAAAGCATTATAATTAAATTTCTCTGTTGTACTTCCAATCAATTTAATTGTAAGCCAATTGCCTTTTCTTTCAATATTATTTTCAAATAATACTACATTTTCATTACTACTTCCAATCAATAAGTCCATATCGCCATCATTATCATAATCTATTCTAACCGGCGACCATGCTCCATGAATGTATGCACCATATTCCCAAGTTTTATCTTCTAATTGGTAATTAAAAGCATTGCCTTTGTTGATATATACTCGTGAATATTTATCGCGGGAAACACCTTTTGCTTCATAAGCATATTGACAATGAAATAGATCTTGATAGCCGTCCAAATCTAAATCAGCCCATACAGTTCCGGAATTCATTTCAAAGAATTTCAAACCGCTTGTCAATGTTGTATTATTGAATTTATAATCTGGCGCGCCACTATTTACAAGCATTAAAGATGGATTTGAGGAAAGTGCTCTTTCGTCCCAATGTGCAAGATTTCCAACACATAAATCCAAATCGCCGTCATTATCCATATCTGCCCAGTCCGAGCCCATTCCATGACCAAAATAATTTGGCGAATAAGTTTGTGCTCCACGAGCACCTGTAACAACGCCTACTTCAGTAAAAGTTCCATTTCCATTATTCTTATAAAGCAAATCGGGAGCAAGCCGGTAAGTTGCAACAAATATATCCGGCAATC
>JANJUO010000126.1 GCA_024710535.1 bacterium | reverse complement strand
TGATAATTACACAATAGATGATTCGAATTTTCCAAAACTTACTGCTGAAATCAGAGTTCTTGACAATGGTGTGCCGATTGTTGTCGATAAACAGCATATTGTGATTATGGAGGGATCTTTTATTACTGCACCTATTGAAGTTACTCCACTCATAAACACTTGGTTTAAAGTAACTTGGATTCCCGAAAAACAGGATTTTACCGGAGCATCTTATAGAGCGGCGATGGTTGTTACAGTCGATAAAAAAGTTGGAGCAAACAGTAATTTTTTCAAGCCATTAAAAGTCAATCCTTATTTCAACTTGCAGGCGAGTATCAATATGAAAGATTTTGCTGTGAGAGATTATAATTTTGGCAGTTGCAATCCGGGTGATTCTATTCCCGTGCTTTTTAAATTCAAAGGATTACTTGTTAATGAAGATTTTTCCGAATCAAAAATGTATTTGGATTCAATTACAGTCAAAAATAAAAATGTATTTATTATGAGATGGGATGGCTCGAATTCCGGTAGTGATGATGAGCCGCCACCTCGCGAATTATTTACTTATGGAACATACCGACTTTTTGTATATTTTAAGCCATCAACAAGTGATGCATATCATGATGAACTTACTTTTCATTACCAAAAAGGACTAAAAATCGTTGTACCACTTTATGGAAATTTGCAAACTGTTCCAAATAATACGGTTTTGAAATTGATTCAACCGATTGGTGGAGAATTGCTTACTCCTTGCGAAAAATATGTTATAAAATGGCGAGGGAATACCACAAATCTTGCTACAAAAGTTGAAGTAAGTTATGATGGTGGTGGCGAATGGACTCAAATTGCGTTTGTAAAAGATTCACAATACGTGTGGAATGTACCCGATAAAATTTCAGATAAAGTTAGAATTAGAGTCAGTCAATCATTCCAAGAACCATCTGCATTTACTATTAATGATGGTGCCA
This sequence comes from bacterium, assembly GCA_024710535.1. Lineage (GTDB taxonomy): Bacteria > Bacteroidota > Ignavibacteria > Kapaibacteriales > UBA2268 > JANJUO01. The sequence continues at coordinate 4,741 of JANJUO010000126.1, read as the reverse complement.
CATTGCCGCAAGCGGTGGCATTTAATTCAACGGATAGCCGCCTGATTAATGTTGCAGAAGATGGATTTATTTATGAATGGGATTTGACACCCGAAAAACCGGTTCAAATTGCAAAGTATCAACTACATACTGCCGGTAAAAATCAGAAATTTAAAGTTAGTGGTGCCGAATATATCAAAGATGATACAGTATTTTTTGTAACTTATTATGATTATGATGGTTATCGAGATTCAATAGCATATTTTTCTTATAGCAATGGTATTCTTCCTTATAAAACATCAATGATTGATGCAGAATTTTCCATAAAAAAAACGGTAATGGATTCAAAGAAAAAATATCTTGCGTTTAGTCCTGATTTCGGTAATCAATTATCGCTTTTTGATATTGAAAAATCTGAAATTATTAAAACAGAAAAATTCGAAACTATTATTAATGATGCCGCATTCAATCCTGCTATGGATACATTATCAGTGATTTTGCTCAATGGCGATCTCTATAATTTATCGATTCCTAATTTATCATTAATTCAGAAAAATTCTTATCCTAAACTTACAAATATTTCAAAAGTTGCCACTTCACCGAATGGCAGATATCTCGCACTTTCTCAAGTTAAATATAGTACTTTTGATGGTTCGGATTATCAAGGATTGAATACCAAACACTTTGTAACCGATACAAAAACAGGAAATATCATCAGAGTTTACGAGCCGGCAGGTGGCGAATCGGTTACGCTTACTTTCAATACAGCCTCAACAAGTATTTTTATTGGCTCGCAATCGCAGAATCAGCTTGGTTTTTACGATATGGCAACGAGCGTAAATGGCTTTACTATGTCCGGAAATCAGGGAACAATGTATTATGCAAAAATGGCTAATAACGGAAAAGCTATTGCTTCGGCTGGAGATAATATGCGAGATTTGGTATATCGTGCATTTAATTATCCAGAAAGAATCACCGGTGGCAATTTCTCTGTAGTTTATTCCGATATAAATACAAATGAAATTATGCTTGGAAATCAACATATCGCAACCAAAAAAAGTTATCGCATAAATTCAATTTGCAATCCCGGACCTGTGAAGACTCTTTTCCACGAAGCAAAATTAAGATTTGGTAAGCATTTTGAATTCGAATCCGAATGGCAGAGTATTGATCTTATGCCAGATAAATGCTTGGATTTCAATTTTGTTTTTGCCCCAAAAGATACCGGTTGGATTAGAGATACGATTCAGTTTTTATCTTGCAACAGATTGATTAGAATACCGGTTGCGGCTTATTCTATGCCAAGAAAATTCGAATATAATACTGCTGAACTTAATTTGGGATCTGTTTGTATTGGCGATACTGTTCGCAAAATGCTCACGCTTTTCAAAAATGCAGACACTATTCCTGTTTTGATAAATACAGTAGATGTGAGTTATTTAACAAAAGAAACAGGCATATTTTTTATTAATCAGCCAAAAGATACAATCCTTAAGCCCGGTGAATCTTATCGTGCAATGATTTATTACATTCCAAGTAAATTAGGAACTGTAACAGCAAAAATTAATATTTTCTTTGGAAATCAAGATAATGTAATGATGTTTTTTGATTTGACTGCCACTGGAATTGGTTCGTTTGTGGATAATAGCCATTCAAAATTATTGTTTTTACCTGATGTAGATACTCGTGAGTTGGAAATTTCAAATACCGGCTCATTGCCTTTAACTTATAATGCGATAAATATTATTCCGGCAGGTAATTATATTGTTCAAACACCATTACCGATGACAATTAATCCCGGTGAGAAGAAGAAAATAGTGGTGAAATGGCTTCAGCAAAATCAAAATGATGCCCAGCTTGAATTCGACACTGAGCCATGCATTGTTCAGAAATTTTTGCCATTAGCTCTATATCGCGGCACTTCAATTGTAACAATTATGGATACAGTTGCAGATCCGCGTGGTAATGCAACAATTTCATTTAAGTTTAGAAATGGTGGCAATGGGCAATTCAAAGGCAAACGATATTTTTCAGCTGAATTTACAGTTAACCCAAGATTGTTCCTTCCTTTGAATATCAGCTCTGATTTTGGAGTTGGAGAAATTACAAAAAATAAAATTATTGATAATAAGCGATATATCGAATTTAAAGTATATGGAGATTTTCCTGATACGGGTTTTGTTGCAAATGTAAATGGCGTTGCCGGTCTTGGCGATTCAGATGTTTCTGCTGTAGAATTTGTAAATACATCGGCATATTGGGGAAGTACAGTTAATACTACCATCAAAAATGGAGTACTAAGATTGATTAATATTTGTGATGACAGATTAACTGAACGGAATACAAATTCATTCAAAATAGAAAAAATCAGTCCAAATCCTGCATCTGAAATATTCAAATTGGATTTCAAATCTGATGTAAATTCTGATTTTGAAATTGAATTTTTGGATATAAATGGCAATCTAATTTTCCAAGATACATTTATTGCCTCAATCGGAGATAATTCTCGAAGTTTCGATATATCAAACATTAGTGTCGGCAAATACAAAGTTGTTCTCAAATATAAATCAGAAAGAGAAGCAGTTAATTTCATAATTATCAGATAAAAAAATTATGTACAAAAATAAATTATTATTGGTTATTTCATTTCTAATAGCATTAAATTTGAGTAATGCTCAAACAAAAAGATATACTGAGTATTTTCTGACTGCAGGTTTGGATTTTAATTTGAATATGCATAATTCGGATTTTCAGAAATTATCAGGAATACCGAATTGTTGTACAAGTTTCGAGAGTACAATGGGGCTTGGATATACTTTTTTTGTTGGCTTTGATTATTTGCTTGATAAGAATTTTTTGAGCGGCTTGAAATATTCCGCTCAATTGTCATTGAGTGATTTATCTGCTAATTATTCCCAAAATGAGTTTATTGGCAATGATTTACTTGAGAACACGTATCGCCCAATCACAGTTGAGCATATTTTGGAGGCAAATCTAAATTATTTGAATATCGGTCAGGCAGTTGTCGTTAATCCTTTAGCTGATATTCCCTTAGGCGTCAAACTTGGTTTTGATGTTGGCTTTCCGATTTCTAAGACTTTTTCTCAAAGTGAAAAATTGGTTGAGCCAGCAGATGTGTATTTTACCGGTGGAAAGAAATATCGCAACGAATATAGTGGCGATATTCCTCTTGCACAAAGTTTTTATTTCGCATTAAAAGCGGGATTGAATTATAGTGTTTACAAAGCAGATGCTTTTGAAATCGTTCCGCACATCGAATATGCTTATTCATTTTCAAATGTAACAACGGCTCAAGATTGGTCTGTGAATGTATTGAGAGTCGGTGTGGCTGTACATTATAATATTCCAAAGAAAGATTTGCCAAAACCGATAAATCCTCCTACTATTAAGCCGGAAATTCTTGAAATAAAGGCGGAAAAAGGAGATTTGCTTGTAAACAATTTTGAAGTATCATATAATAATGAAAAATTGTTGCCAAATTCTCAAATCAATTTTTATAATTATTATGTTAAATCAGTAAATACAAATCCAATTCCAACTATTTTCTTTTATAAAGATAGTGAAAGCATAAATCATATTCCATTCAAAATTGAGAATGATGATTTGAGCGAAAAACTAGCTGATTATCTCAAAAACAATACAAATGCCAAAATTGAATTTGTTTCATATTCAACAGATGAAACTGAACAATTTCAAAATTTGAGAATTGAACAACTTGCAAAAATTCTAAATATTAATAATTATAAAAAAAGTTATTCAAAAATATCCAAAAAGCAAGTTTCCAAAGTTGAAATGTCTGATGAATTTAGAAAAATTGAAGTATTTATCGATAATAATAAATATTTTGTTGATGCTGAAGAGAAATTAATTGATGCAAAATTGATATATCCCCAAAGTATGGAATTCATTCCAAATAATAAATTCAATTTTGTAATTGATATAAAAAATGATAATGATTTATCTGAATATAAAGTTGAATTGAATTCTGCCGGAAAAATACAAAATCTGATTGATGGAAGTAATTTAAAAAGGGGAAATAATAAAATTTCAAAAGAATTTGCTCCTGATTTGCCAAATATTGATCAGTTTTCTATTTTATATAATTTTAGTGATATGGAAAATCAATCAAAATCAGATAAAATTCAAATCAAAATTAACAAAATTGATACTATTATCGAAACCAAAACTAACAGAAATATCGAAGCAAATGGAAAAAATATTAGCCAATTCATAGTTGGGTATTTTGATTTCGATAATGATAAATTATCATACATCAATACAAATTCGATTGATTTCATTAAAAGTGAAATTTCAAAAGGCAAAAAAATTGAATTAATTGCAATGACAGATAATTTTGGTTTGGAAGAATATAATATAAAATTAGCCGAAAAACGTGCCAATGCAGTAATAAAATTACTTGCAATTCATAAAGAAGACGCAAATCTGAACTTGAAAAATGGCGGTATTTACGATAATGGAAATCCTTATTTCAGAATATTAAACCGCTCTGTAATTGTGCGTATTATTGATTAAAATAAAATTACGGTTAAAAATCCGTCAGCCCTAACAACTGACGGAACAATATTTCTGGATTTCTCACTTTGTTATGAATGACGGCTTGCAATAAGACATCCGATGTTTCTTTTAAAGTTTCCACAGCTCTTAAATCAGATTCATCATAATTTTTGCAAAACATCGGATGTCTGGGGAAATTCTCTTATGCGTCAGTTGTAACAACTGA
>JANJUO010000090.1 GCA_024710535.1 bacterium | reverse complement strand
AATTGCGTGAATTAACTGAAAAGCAACTAAAAGATAGATTTGCTCAGATTGCCGGTGTTGCCAAAGTGGGTATTATCGGTGGTCAAAAACGCGAAATTCACGTTACACTTGACGATAAATTGGTTTTTGAAAATATGATTTCATTGCCACAAATGCTCCAAATTCTCAAAGTTCAGAATATGAATATTCCGGGCGGTTATTTCAAACTTAAAGATCAGGAATATACAGTTCGTCTGTCGGGCGAGTATCGTGATTTGAAAGAGTTGGAAGAGTTGGAAATTCCAACTGTATTTGGCAGAAGAAAACTTCGTGAAATTGCACAAGTTGAGGATGCAGGCGAGAAGATTCGCGAAAGAGCTGTATATTTCAACAATAAAACCAAAGCAAGAGACGAAAATGTTGTTCGTATCAGTTTGGTGAAATCATCAGACGGTAATGCTGTAAGTATTGCAAACGAAGTTTATAAAGCATTGCCTGAAATCGAAAAAACACTTCCCCCCGGTGTTCAAATCCAAATTGTAAATGACGTTTCGAGTTGGACTCGTGGTATGATCGAAGATACAATGAGCAACATTTATTTAGGAATGCTTTTCACGGCTATTGTATTGCTATTCTTCCTTCATGACCTTCGCTCAATGATTATTGTATCTTTATCAATGCCAACTTCTGTTATTGCAACATTTATTGGTGTGAAGGCAATGGGTTTCTCGCTGAACACTCTCTCTATGATGGGTATTTCGGTATCGATTGGAGCGCTTGTATCGAGTTCGATTGTTGTTTTGGAAAATATTTTTAGATATAAAGACTTCGGACACGACAAAAAGGACTCAGCATATCATGGCACATCAGAAGTAGTATTGGCAGTAGCGGCATCAACTTTAACTAATATTGTGGTATTTGTTCCGCTTGCCAATATGAGTTCGATGGTTGGTGGTTTCTTGAAAGAAATGGCAGTAACTGCAACATTTGCAACAATATTTTCATTAATTACAGCATTTACATTAACTCCTATGCTTGCTTCGTTAATTCTACCACATAAAGTAAAATTAGGTGCATTAAGCAAGTTAATAATGAGAATCGAAAAGATTTTCGAAGTAATGTACTCGAAAATGTTAGGATTTTCATTGAAAAATAATTGGATTGCAATTGGATTTCTTGTTGCTACAGTTGTTGTGTTCGTTGCAAGCACTATGATTTATGGCTCCAAACTTGGCTTTGAATTTATGCCGATTAATGATGACGGTAAATTAAGAATTGAAGTAAGATTGCCCGAGGGTTACAACTTAGAATCAACTACCAGAGTTACAAAGCAAATTGAAGATATTTTACAAAAATATCCCGAAGTTACACAGATGATTACGAATGTTGGTAAAGCTTCAGATATTGATATTGGAACAAATCTTGCTTCTATGGAAATTCAAATAATTGATAAAATGGAAAGAGAGAAGGGAATTCAAGAATATATTACATTGTTTACCAAAGATCTATCCGATATTCCAAATGCAAGACTTAAAATTGATCTTGCTGAAAGAACTGGCGGTCCGGGTGCCCCAATCGAATTTTACTTGCAAGGACAAGACTTAGAAACTCTTGAAAAAATCAAAAAACAAGTTATGGATAAATGCAAAAATATTCCTGGGCTTGTGAATTTTGATAATAGTTCGAGTGCCGGCAAGCCGGAAATTACCATTTCTCCAAAAAGAGAGAAAATTGCTGAAACAGGTCTTTCTATTCAAGAACTTGCATTTACAATTAGAGCGTCTATCGAAGGTATCGAATCCACTCAATACAAAGAAAAGGGCGAAGAATACGATGTAAAAGTAATGATGAGCGAAGGATCTGTGAATACTCCTGAAAAAATTGCAAATATTCCTATCATTACTCCATTAGGAACATTCAGATTATCGCAAATTGCAGATGTAGGATTTTCTACAGGCTTCACCAAAGTATTGCGTCGCGATAAATTTACAGCGGTTCAATTCACCGGCTCCAATGCAGAAGGATTTGCAACAGGTGATATTATAAATGAAGTTACAAAAGAAATTGAATCAATCAAATTGCCTCCTGGCTATCGTTTTAAATGGGGCGGCTCATCTGAAATGCAGATGGAGATGGTGGCAGATCTTGGATTTGCATTCCTTTTGGCATTCATTCTTACATATATGCTTATGGCGGCGATGCTTGAATCGCTTTGGCAACCTGTTTTGATTTTGCTTACACTTCCTTTGGGTATGATTGGTGTGTTTATTCTCATGTATTACACCAATACTAACTTCGGATTGACCTCAATGATGGGGGTAATTATGCTTATTGGTATTGTGGTGAATAATGCTATCCTGCTTCTGGATTATACTAATCAATTAATCAGAGAAAAAGGATATAGCATCAAGGACGCTCTGCTTGAGGCAGGACCAACAAAATTGAAACCTATCATAATGTCAACAGTAGCATTGATTCTCGGTATGCTTCCAATGGCGATCGGTATTGGATCGACCGGAGCAGAAATGAATAAGCCGCTTGGCGTTGTTTCCATAGGTGGTTTTGTGGCATCTACAATATTAACATTATTTGTTATTCCTGCCGCATTTATGATAGTCGGAAAAACATTTTTATTTATTAAACGCAAATTAGGATTCGAAGGAAATTTAGTTTAATAAAATATCCTACCAAAAACAAAAAAACCTTCTGAAATCTTAGATTCGGAAGGTTTTTTTTTATTCAAGAGTGCTTCCCAGACATCCGATGTTTTGCAAAAAATATGATGATTTTAATTCCGTAATTGTGGCGCTTATAAAACAAACATCGGATGTCTTTTTGCATACCGTCATTTCGAGGCGACCCTGAAAACAATGTTTTCACTAAAAAGAAAATGACAAATAAATGTGTTGTCATTAGGAAGCCGCAGGCGAGAAATCCAGAAAAATGGGTGTCGGGGATTGAGGATTGGGGATTGGATTTCGGGAATTGGGTTTCGGGAATTGGGTTTCGGTGATTTGGTTTCGGGATCAGCAACGTAGTTGCGAAATATCAGTAGAAAAAATTTATATAAAGAATCCCAAAAGCAACGTAGTTGCGATATACAAGTATAATTTATATGCCACTCCTACGGAGCTTGGTTTGTTCTTGTTTTTCATTGCTACTAACATTTCACAACTACGTTGCTATAATACAAGAGCAAAAAAACAAAAAAACCTTCCGAATCTTTACATTCGGAAGGTTTGTTTTCATAATCAAGAAGCTACTATTTTGAAATGATTAATTTCTTGGTTAGTTCTTTATTTCCATTTATTGAAATAACAATATTATACATACCTGCAGAAATGTTGCCAATATTATAATTCATCACATCAAAACCATCTATTTCAATGTATTTGTTGTAAATATTTTGGATTTTTCTGCCATACAAATCATAAATGTCCATTTCAACCCAGCCATAAGATTCTTTCATTTTAAAAGAAATATTTGCAATACTTACAGCCGGATTTGGATAAATATTTGCTTCAATTTTTGCATTTTCAAATATATTTTCATCAACTGAAAGAGTATTTGCCTTGAAGCCCGCAATTTTATAAATACTTCCACCAAATGAAGAAACCCAGAAATTATCATCGTTAGGATCGATATCAACGCCACGACAATTAATATCCTGCTGACCTTCCATTAATTGCATTCTTTCGATTTCGTTTGCAGGATTTGCTTTGCTCATTTTCACAATGTAAGCATTTTCGAGTGTTCCGTTAGGAAATGCGGTTGATGCTTGATAAAGAAATTCTTTATCTGCCGCCAAGCCTCGTGGTCCATAATTTTCAGTAAAAGGATTCACAAATTCTTTGCTATATTTTCCGGTATTTGGATCAACAAGGTAGATATTTCTGCCGCCATCTCTTTCGGCACAGTATAAATTTCCATCAGAATAAACTATTCCAATTGGATAATTTCTTGCCGGAGAATTAAATTGAGAAATCAATTGCCCAGATTTATCAACTTTGAGAACAACTCCTCCAATGCCGTTTGAGTCGTTCATTCTATGAATATAAAATACGCCGTTTTGTTTATCCATTGTCAAATCTGTATATAAAGTTCCTTTTGGTAAATCATATTGCTTAACCACAGAGAAGTCAGTAAGATTGATTTGCGATAATTTATTCGAATAAAAACTTGTTGTCCAAAGTGAATTATCTCCATCATGAACAATTCCATAAGGCACAAAGTTTACTCCGGTAACTTTTAATAAATCTCCGGTTTTTACTTTATTGACAGAGAAAATTTTCGAAGTCAATGAAACATTTGGCTGATCTTCGGAAGTGATTCTGATTCTGCAAAATTCTGCATCAATATTAGGTACAGTCCAAAGCATAGAGTTTTTGATTGCACCAGCGGCAATTGGTCGCCATTCAATTCCGTTATTTTGAGAAAATTCAATTTTAACGGGCTCAGGAAAACCAAACCAACTCACTCTATAACTATTTCTACCAATAAACAATTCGCCTCCGAGTGGAGAAACAATCGATGGCTGATTTGGAGCTTCGGAAGGAACAACGACTTCCCAAATTGATCTGCCGTGAGTGGCGGCTCTCATTGTAAGCTCTGGCAGAACAGTACGATTTTGATGGAATTCCAAATCCATCACGGGACTATTTGGAAATCCTGATCCAAAAGGAAACCATACATTGCCACCGTCATAAGTTGCAAATACGCCAACATCTGTTGCCGCAAACAATATATTTGGATTATCAGGATGCTCTTCAATATCATTAACTGGCGCATCCGGCAAACTCAAACTGATATTCGACCAACTTTGCCCTAAATTTGTAGTTTTGAATATGTGCGGAGTTCCATAACCTGAATATGTAACATAAGCGACATTTGCATCGAAACTCGAAACTTTAATATCTTTCACAAAGCGGTTAATTAAGCCATTTGCCTGAACTTGATTCCATGTTTCGCCATAATCAGTAGTCAAATAAACTTGTCCTGCTTCATTGCCAGCATACACAATATCTCCTAATGTAGGGCTAACTCCGATTGCAGTAAAACGATATGCTTGTTTATCCATTAATGGTGAGAAATAAGTTCCCGAACTTTGGTAAAGCGATTTCTTGCCGAGCCATAGAATTTCATTTGCTTTATCCCAAACTAATGGAGAATGCCAAATACCTGTATCTCTATCCATACTTTCATTTAGCAACTGAGAAGATTTTCCACTGCCGTTATCTTGCAATTCAAATCGCCATACTCTACCGTAATACAATTCTCCCCACACTATTTTTGGATTTTTTGGATTAACAACAACATCAAAACCATCTCCGCCATAGATTTGATTCCAAGCGCTTGATGGCACCATACCAACTGTTCCGTTATCTTGAGTACCGCCATAATTTCTATTTTTTTGTGAATTATCTACTGCCATTGCATAGAATTGTGTTACTTGCAAATTATTATTCAGCACGTTCCACGACTTGCCATTTGAAATGCTTCCGTAAATACCTCCATCATTTCCAACATAGACAATTCCTTTTGCCGCTTTGCTGAATGTGATAACATGCTGATCTACGTGCATCCAGCCATTATCAGAATCTGCATTTACCGACATCCAAGTGGATCCACCATTGCTTGATAGATACATTTCGATTCCACCAGCCAAGATCAAATTATGATTATTTGGATCAACAGCAATGCAATTATTATACATTCCTTGACCATTAAAGAAGTCGGCTCCACCGCTATATACTATCGACCAAAATGTACCTTTATTTGTTGATTTATATACTCTGCCCTCGCGACCACCGCCACTTTCGGCAAGACAATACATAATATTGAAATCTTGCTCGGAAACAGCAAGCGAAATTCTTCCGCTAATGTCATAAATTCCATTGAATTTCGATGTCCAAGTTGAGCCGCCATTACTTGAATATCTGATTGCACTCGCATATTCGGCGAGCATAATTTCCTCATCATTGGTTTTATTAACAACAATGTCAGTTATTTCACCATTGAATATTTCCACAAAAGATTCGCCTGCATCAACAGATTTCCAAACACCACCATTTCCAATAATGGTTGCACAATAAATCAGATTTGGATTATTTTCGGAAACGATAATTTTAGAAAATGCTCCTGCATCGGTCATCCCCATCAATCTCCAAGAATTTCCTGCATCAGTAGATTTATAAAGACCTGTTCCGAGATAAGTTTGCCCTGCACCAACAACTGCTTCGCCGGTTCCCGCATAAATCACATTTGGATTTTTGCTATCAATTGCTAATTGTCCAAAAGCAATTGATGTTTCAAAATCGAAAATTGGCAACCAATTTGAGCCCGCATTTGTAGTTTTCCAAATACCACCTGCCGCCGCCGCCGCATAAATAATATTTTTATCTGTCGGATGAGTAACAATAGACTTGATTCTGCCGCCAACATTAAAAGGACCAACTGTTTTCCATTCGGGCTGTTGAGCCATTAGATAGGCATCACTTTTTGCTAATTTATATTCGAGCTCTTTTTTTTGCTTAAAAGCATTTTCTCTTGCACCAGCTGGAATTTTTGAATTAGGATAGGCGCGCTGATATTCAAAATCGAGCATACGCATAATTGGCTTTGGATGTGGGAAATCACTATTTTTTGACTTGTAATCAGTATTTTGGGCAAAGATCGAAATAGAGCCAATCGCCATAATTACAAAAATTGTAAAAAATTTATTCATTTATATACCCCTAATAAAATTTAAAATTTATTTCAAAATTAATCATAGCAACCGATAATTCTTGAAATTACAAGTCGCTGTATTTCGGAAGTGCCTTCTCCAATTTCAAGGATTTTCTGGTCGCGATAGAATCTTTCGGCATCATATTCTTTCATTAATCCATAACCGCCCATTATCTGAACGCAATCGTTAGCGGCTTTATGGGCTAATTCAGAGCAATACAATTTTGCAATTGCTCCTTCTTTTGTGATATTCTCGCCTCTATCTGCCATACGACACACTTCATATAAGAAATTTCTGGCAAGATTAAGCCCAACTTCAATATCAGCAAGTTTGAATGAATTTGCTTGATAAGTAGATATTGCTCTTCCAAAAGTATGGCGTTTTTTTGCGTATTCAACTGCATAATCGAACGCACCTTGAGCAAGACCCAAACCCATTGCGGCAATAGACAATCTGCCCTTATCCAAAGTAGATAGCATTTGCTTGAAGCCATCGCCCTTTTTCCCCAAAATCATATTTGAAGTAACACGGCAATCGTTAAAATAGAGTTCGCTTGTATTTGAGGCGCGCCATAACATTTTATGCTTCATCGCCTTAGCTTCGAATCCGGGAACAGTATTTTCCACCAAAAATGTAGTATATTGCTTTCTTCCATCAGGTTGCTGTCCGGTAACAGCCAAAACAGACGAACCCAAAGTTAAAGAAGTTGAAGCATTTGTGATAAATATTTTCGAGCCGTTTATTATCCAATCATCGCCATTTTGATAAGCACGAGTTTTTGTATTTCCGGCATCCGAACCTGCCTCGGGCTCAGTTAGTCCAAATCCCCATAATTTACCTGATGTAAGTAGAGGCAAATATTGCATTCTCTGCTCTTCGCTACCAAAATAATAAATCGGTCCTATTCCTAATGAATTATGTGCCGCAACGGTTGCCGCCTGCGAACTATCCACCCTTGCCAATTCTTCCACTGTAAGAATGTATGAAACATAATCCATACCGGCGCCACCGTATTCTTCGGGAACAAATGCCCCCATAAATCCCATATCGCACATTTGCAAGGTGATTTCATTGGAAAATTCTTCCTTTTCATCTAATTCTCTTGCCGCTGGTTTTATTACTTCTTCTGCAAATTTTCTTACAGTATTGCGAAGCATAATTTGCTCTTCGGTTAATCCTCTGTTTATTGACATTTGAAGCCCAATGTAGTTTTACAATTACAAAAAATAAAATCTTAAATTACTGAAAAATTTATAAAATTCAAAATAATAAAAATGCTTATTGTAAATTTTTTTGATATTATTGCTTATTTATCATATATTAACAGTTTTTCGTTTTGTCTGTTATTGCAATAGAGCCATTGTTTTTTTGTTTTTATCTTTGAAAATCCATATATGAAGAAAATGTTTTTAATATAAAAAAATCTCCACGCCACAATCAATCCCACTATGGATTGCATAATAGTAACAAAGAAATACAAAGTAAGTTCAACAATCCCGATAGAAATTTCAAGGAATTTTATTATTTATTTAATTATCAACTATGAAAATGTACAAAAAAGAGTAAATTGTATTAATTCGACTGAGTAGTTACAAATTTTCAGACAAAATTAAAAAATAATTTGTATGATAAAAAAAAATTACTTAATTTTGTAGTCCTTAATTTTTTGTTTGTAAAAAATGTTGGTTTAAAAATGGCGCATCATAAGTCGGCACTGAAAAGAATAAGACAGTCACGTAAATTAAGACTCTATAACAGACTGAATAAAAAAGCTGTTAAATATGCGTTGCGTGATGTTAGAGAATCGAAAACATTCGAAGACGCTTTGGTTAAATTCCAAAAAGCTACGAGTATTTTGGATAAAGTTGCATCACGTGGAGTAATTCACAAAAATAATGCATCGAATAAGAAATCCAAATTAGCTAAATACGTATTCTCATTAAAGGCGAAAGCCGAATAAATTTCGGTTCGCGCCCTTAGCTCAATTGGATAGAGTATCTGACTACGGATCAGAAGGTTAGGGGTTCGACTCCCTTAGGGCGTGCTACCTTTTATGCAGAATTAAAGATTTTGATAATCTTATGATTGTCAAAATTTTT
>JANJUO010000067.1 GCA_024710535.1 bacterium | reverse complement strand
TGATACAAATAAAATTAATTATACCATATTATTATATTTGAGTATAATATCTGTATTAATTAATGCCTATTTCTTATTAAAATTCATAAAAAGTATGTCTCTTAAATTTGGAGGCACAATATCACATATAGGATTTTCACTATTAATTATCGGTATTATATTTTCAGCCGGCTATTCAGAAACAAAAACAATTCAACTGAAAAAAGATGAACCAAAATCTGTTTTTGGCTATAAAATATCATTAATAGACAAAATTGAAGTAGAAAAGAACTTAGCTGATAGACAGAAATTTGTATATAAATTAAAAGTAGAATCAAAAAATAGTTCTAATATAATGGAGCCGGTTGTTTACTGGAGTGATTTTAATGAACGAAAATCTCCAATAATCGAACCCGGAATTTATAGAGCCACTACCTTTGATATATATTCAATTCTCAAATCAGTCGATATACAAAACACCGTTGAATCCATAGAGTTAGTAAAGGATTCTGTTAATAAAGTAATTTACGATTCAAATTGTACAATCACTTTAGTAAAGTTCGATGCTCATCATTCAAAAATGATAGACCCAAAAACATCAAAAATGGGAGCAATAGTAAAGTACGCTGTAAATAATTTAGAGATTTACGATACTTTATATACTAATTTATCTAATTCTTCCGTTTATGATAGTTATATTTGGAAATCAATCCCTAATACAAATGTAGAAATATCTTTTAACCGTCTTATTCCAAATCGGGAGAATATGTCTAAATCTATAGCGGTTGTTTCTTTCAATAAAAAAGGAGAACCTGTCATTGATCCTATCGAAACTTTAACTGTGGAATTAATTTATAAGCCATTAATAAATTTCGTTTGGATTGGAGCAATTGCAATGTTTATTGGATTAATGATCCCACTTTTTAGAAAGAAGAAAAAAATATAATTGCAATTTTCGAAAAAACAATATTGCCCGCAAATATCATTATAGAAAAATAACAAATTCAAGCTTGGCGGCAACTTTTAGAATACAAGAAAATTATTCCAAAAATTCTATAATTATTGATTTTTAATTATTTCAACATTTCTAATCGAAGATCTGATTATTTCATAATAATTAACAGCTCAAAACGTGAATGTTTTCTTAAAAATAATTTCAGGATAAAGTAGTAATTTGATTATAATTGGTATTGACCCCGGCTCTGTAAATACTGGATATGGTGTGCTTGAGAAAAATGGTAGCAAACTAATTTTAGTAGAATATGGCGTTATTAAAGCAAAGAAAAAAGATGAGAATTTCCCAATGAGATTGAAAGAAATTTTCTTGCGGCTTAATTCTGTTATCGAACGAACCTTGCCAGATGAAGCGGCAATTGAATCTATGTTTTACCATAAAAATGCCCAAACATTGATGAAACTCTCGCATGCAAGAGGAGTGGCTATGCTATCGGCTACTCTCCGAGAAGTTCCTGTGATGGAATATGCACCAATGGAAATAAAAAAATCAGTTACGGGCAAAGGAGCGGCTTCCAAAGAGCAAGTGCAATTTATGGTGAAACGTATTTTGAATATTGATGAAACACCAGAATTTTTCGATGTTACCGATGCTCTTGCAGTTGCAATATGCCATGCAACAAGGCGTTCGGTGGGAGTGAATAAAACTTCAAATTGGAAAGATTTTGTAAAGAATAATCCGGATAGGATCAAATAAATCACAAAATTCTATTCAGGAATATTTAATTTATGAATTCTTGTGCTCAATGTATTTTCGATATTACCGGAAATAATCAGATTGTATGCAGAATTAATTTGAAAATCAAAATTCTTCTCCAGAATCAATTTAGAGTTTTCCGAATTAAGAACTTTTATAGTGTAAATTCCATAATTAATTGGATAATAATCGCTAATATTATTATTAAGGTTATTGAAATTAAAAATTGTTTGATTATTTTCAATTATTTGTAAATTAATTTTCGGATTGTTCTCGATTGCATTAATAATCTTGAAATGTGAAAAATTATTGAATTTCAATGATTTAAGCGAATCACCTGCAACAATATATTTTAATTTATTACCTACATTAAAAAATGCAATCGTATAAAGTTGCTTATTGACAAATGAAACCGGAAAATTTTGAATTGTATTTAAAGTTTGTGAATCTTTCACCCTAACAAATCTATCCCCTGACCAAAATTTATAATATTCAAAATTTTCAGTATTGTTATTCAATTTGGAAATAACCTCAACTTCATCAGAAAATACTGAAATATCATTCAAATTCGAACAATTTATAAGTATTGCTTGGGAATAATTTTCAGGCGAAATAATTTTTGGCGTGTTAATATCAGGCACACATTCGCATGAAATCATCAATGATACAATCAGAATAAAAAGGACAATTTGCAAACCGAAATTTTTTGTAAGTCCCGATTTGCAAATTGATTTCATAATGTGTTGCTTTAATATTTCCATTTTTAGAAATTAAAATTAATTCCGCTTGTAACGCCTAACTTATTTGAATTATAGATAGTTCCTTCCACATTATAATACAAAGCATTGTATTCAACACCAATATTGATTCCGATACTGTTTGTTATCAAATAATTCAAACCAGTTTGAACTCTAAACAATGGACCAACACTTGTTGCACCTGCAAAAACTTCACTATACGGATATAAAATATAAGGAACAAACAACTCTTTCATTGCGAATCTGTATGAAATACCAGCCCATAAAAACTCAGGATTTTGCAAATATTCCAATCCATTGTTCAATTTGAATTGCTGAGCGAATTTTTCCATACCAAATTCAACGCCAATCGAATGATAATTATCAATTTTGTACCAACTGCCAATTGCTAAATCATTATAAAATGGCACATTATTGTTAATTGATGAAAACTCTGAGTTATTGCTTAAGTTTTGGAGATTTCTGATTCTAATTGAATAATTTGTGTTATCCAATGGAGAATAATTGAATAAATTCAACAATGCATCCGCAAAATTCGGCATCATAATATTGCTTGAATTTGTGGTATAATTTCCATATTTTGAATCAATTGGAAATTTTACTCTTGAATTATTTTGTTTCTTGTTCAAATCAGCATTTGTATCAAATGTCAATAATAATTTTCCTTCAATATTATTAAATGAATTAGCAAATTCAGCATTATTACTGCTTGAATTGCCGTTTTGTAGTGAATTTTGATTAACCAAAAAGGCATTTTTCTTTCTAATTTTATTAGAAATAATTGCATTGTTTTCAGCCAAAAATTTCGAACTATCATAAGTAGC
Organism: bacterium; assembly: GCA_024710535.1. Classification (GTDB taxonomy): domain Bacteria; phylum Bacteroidota; class Ignavibacteria; order Kapaibacteriales; family UBA2268; genus JANJUO01. The sequence continues at coordinate 11,478 of JANJUO010000067.1, read as the reverse complement.
GTTTAATAGATTATTACTATTATTTTCAGAAATAGCCGAACTATTATTGTTTTTGCTTTCGGAATCTTCTGAATTAATGAATGCAACTGCCCTTTGGTTTCTGTTATTTAATTCAATTTCCAACTTATTATTTTGATAAATCAAATAACCGGTTGTCGATACAGTAGAAACAAACAGCAAAAGCAATAGCCAAATCGAATTCTTTTTGGTGAAATCATAAACCTTACTGCTAAAAGTAGGATCTGGAACCACACTTGGCGAGGCAAATCCTAATTGTGAAAATACCGAATTAGTAAGTGAAACTGGAGTACTTATCACCGCCAAATCCTGCTTTGCTACCAAATGAATTTTCATTTGCATATTAAAATCTGTTCTTATAGCAGAATTATTGGCAATTTCAGAAAACAAAAGTTCCTCCTTTTGTACTGGTAATTCACCATCTAAATAATCGTGTATAAGCCTTGAATAATTCATAATTTACTCAACTTTTATTTAATTAAAATCAATTTTTTCTAAATCTTTAACTATCGGTTGCAAAATTTCTTTTATTTTTTCTTTTGCCCGATAAACTTGGTTTTTTACTACTGTCATTTTGGTGTTTGTAATTTCTGCAATTTCATCATAAGAAAATCCCTGAATCATTCTCATTACAAAAACCTCGCGATGCTGAAAATCCAAAAATTCCAAAGTTCGAGTTATCAATTCCATAAGTTCCTTGGATTCGATACCTTCATCGTTCGAATGCAAAACCAAACTTTCGATATCTGTATATTCCTTTTTATCGCGATTATAATTAAGGCACAAATTTCTTGCAATTGTCATCAAAAATCCGGCAACTTTATCAATCGGATGTTTTTCATTTGCACTTGCATAAAATTTCACAAAAACTTCTTGAAAAATATCATTTGCATCTTCATGACTGCCGGTAACACGCAGACAATAAGCATAAATTCTTTGATTATAACGACTATACAATTCTCCAAAAGCCAATTCGGCATCAGATTTTTTCTTTGCCATCAACTTATAGAGTTCGTTGTCGTTATAATTATCGAATTTTCCGCTCATTTCGATTTCCAAAATCCATTATTAGCATTATTACTTATCAAATATAAATTCTCAGTTTTGGGAATACTATTTTCTTTATCTATATCAAAAACAACTAAATCTTTGTACTCGAAATTACTCGCATCTTTGTATGAATTTCCTGCCAATAAGTACTTTTCATCGGGCGACCATCCAAGATTGTAATAAAACTCATTTGATACTGCTACAGTTAATTGGAACAATCTACTATCATTTTCAGCCAAATTCCTTGCCCATAAATTACCATCATTTGCTTTGAAAACAAGTATATTTTTGCTAAAATTCACTGCAGGATTCTCAATTCCAATATTGTCCGAAGAATAGTCAAAACTCTGCTCCGATCTTGTTTCAATGTTTATTATCTTAATAATATCTCTTCCATTATTCGAAAATGAAAATGCAATTCTTTTATTATCATAATTCCAATTAACAAAATTGCCAATTTCACTTGATTTCAAAAAACCATCATAAACATTATCGTAAAATATATTTATCAAATCAAGATTATCGGTGTCAATTACTTTAATTTTTATCATATTTGAATTATCATTTTCAATAAATGCCAATTTTTTACCATCAGGAGAAAACGTTGGATAAGCATTTGTTGCTAATTTCGAACTAATTTGATTTATTGAAGATTTCTGCATATCATAAATCAATAACCGATTAAATCCACCATTAAAGCATATTTTTTTTGCATCAGCAGAAATAATTGGATTCAAAATTTGGAATAAACCGCTTTCTTTGATTAGAAAAGTTTCGTTCCCACCATCTAAATCAGAAATATACAGCGAATTTGATGCTGAGAAGCCATCAAATTTTGTATATGCTATTTTGCTGTTCATAGATGGCGAGGAATATATTTCAATGCTTTTATTGTTTACTGCTTTGATTTCGCTTCCTAATGCAGTTGAGGAGAATAGTACATTTTGATTAGTGTTTGCAGATTTGCCCGAAAAAATCAAAATATTTTCAAAATCACCACCATTTGAAGTTGGGGCAGTGCAAAAATCACATGAATTTAATGCTGAAAAAAGTAAAATAATTCCCATTCCGAATATTCGGCTTATTATGTTTTTATATGTTTTTACATTTTTCATAAACATTTTTAAAATTTACATCCCCACAATATATAATGACACATGAAACGACATTTTTACTCACAAAAAAGTGATTTTTTTTTGATTTTTTTGAAAAAAAATAAAAAAAAGCCAAATTTTATTAAAAAATGGCTTCAAATAGTATTTTTTATTGAAATTATTAGAAAATCAGGTGAATTTCGGCGCCACCATTTTCGGAATTTTTTGCATAAATTTGAAAGCCGTGCATTTCCATAATAAGTTTTGCTGCCGCCAAGCTTAAGCCCGTTCCTTCAGAATGAGACATCAAATCATCTGCTGAGAAAAATTGAAATAGATTTTCAAGAACTTTTGGTGTAAATCCATCACCAAAATCCCTGATAATTATTTCTGTATCATTTTTTATTTTTTGGGATGATATTTGAATTGTACCATTTTCTTTTGAAAATTTTATAGAATTATCCAAAACAATGTCGATTGCTTTTGTAATCAAACTGCTATCAATTTTGATTAATTTATCATCACAGTTGTAATTTTTGGATATATTTAACTTTTTTGAAGAAATTTTACTTTGATTATTGTAAATTGATGCCTCAATAGAGTCAAATAGTTTTTCTTCATAAAATGTAGTATCATATTTATTTGTTTGAATTCTTGTTATAAGCAGGGATAAATCAGCAAATTTCCTTAATTTTGCTTCGGATTCCAATATGTGCTCCGCAGATTCTTTGATATCTTCATCGTCTGTGATTTCCTTGATGAATTTTGCGTTACCATTAATACCTATCAACGGTGTGTTTAATTCATGGGAAAGTAAGCCCAGAAAATATGATTTTGCCTGATCGAGTTTGATTAATTTTTCATTTGCAATTTCAAGCTCAATTCTTCTTTTTTCAAGTTCTACATCTTTTTGGTAACTTTTGATTGCTTCCTGTACTGTCAAAACCAAGTCGTTAGTTTCCCATGGCTTAGCAATATACCTATAAAGTCCGGCTTTATTTATGGCATTGGTTACACCTTCGATGGTTGCTTGACCTGTTAGAAGAATGTTGTAAACTCGTGGATTCTCAAATTTTATCGCCTTCAAAACTTCATCGCCTTTCATATCAGGCATAATGTAATCTGAAATAACAATTGGAATTTCAATATTATCGCTTTGTAACTCTTTGAATATTTCCAAAGCTTCGGCTCCACTTTCAACAATTTCTATATTATAATCATTTCCGAGAGCATTCTTTAACTCCTTTTTCAAACTGTCGAGAACAATTTTCTCGTCATCAACACATAATACCGTTTTTTTTCTCATTATTCCAACCTAAAAGTTCATTATTTTAATTAAATAAAACATAAAATGGTTCTCTCAAACCTGTCTTTTTCTTTACTTGTACAAGATGCATAAGATTTTTTTGAGAAATTTCATCGCCACCTCTCAAAATTATCTTGCCCTCTGAATCTCTAATTTCTGCCGCCAAAATCATTCCTACCCTAAGCCCGCTAACATTTACTGAAATTATACTATCATCAGTTTGTATATTTGGATTTTCGGATTTGACAAAGCTTGCCGCTTTTATCAAATCTATATCGTATAAGTCTTGAAATTTGACCATTCGAGAAATTATTTCATTTTCATCCACTCCAACAAGTTTGAATTGATCATAATCATGAGCAATGCGTAATATCTTTGCAATTTTTATCGGCTGAGTTGCCTCTTTGAATTCATAATCAGCAAGTTTATTATCCAAAAACATATAGCTGATGCCTTCTGCAATGTTTTCGAATCTTGGAATATTTTTCAGAATATCATAACTTTTCATCGGATGCAATTTAAATACATTCAATTCTTTTGATTGCAATTCATGACCTGAAAAAAATTTATCCACAATTATCCTATCGAGCTCCACGCATCCTATTTGCGAAAGTAGAGATGCCATTTCGAATTCCCAAACATTTTCAAGACTAAATTGATTGCTGATTTTCTTAACAAGTTCTTTCATTCTTATTGATTTTTCGTAAACCAATTTGTTTGAACTTGAAATAATATAAACCAAAGCAGAAATACTTGCCTTTAAAGTCTGATCCAGCATTTGCTCGACTTCTCTTTTTCTTTTTTCACAATCAAAAGTATTGTTTTTTGCTTTTTGCTTGAGAATTGAATACATTCTTTTTAGTTCTTTTTGATGATTTCGAAGCTGATGTTTCCTATGATAACTCTTATAAGCATTTGTAACTGTAAGATCAAGATCTTCCTGCTCCCAAGGTTTACTCATATATCGATAAAGTTTTGCATTATTAACAACATTACCAATTCCTTCGGGAGTTACTTGTCCTGTTAGCAAGATTTTTTTTGTATCTGGAAGAATCTTATGTACCATTATCAGAAATTCATCTCCCTTCATTTCAGGCATAAGCCAATCTGCAATAATTATTGGTATATTTTTCTGATTCTTTTGCAATGCATCAATCAATTCCAACGCCTCATAAGCAGATTCAGCTATCTCAATATTGAGCATTTTGCTAAAAGTATGGTTTAGTTCGTATTTCAAACTATCCAAAACGATTTTTTCATCATCAACACAAATTATATAGTCATTTATCATATTTAGTGATTCATTTTATAATATAGGTAAATAAATAATGAATGTGGAACCAACGCCTACTTCACTTTTTACATCAATTCTACCATTATGATTCTTAATTATTTTCTTCACAATATCCAATCCCAAACCTGTGCCTTCTCCGGACGCTTTGGTTGTGAAAAATGGGTCAAAAATCTTATAAATAATGTCTTGCGGAATTCCTTTCCCGGTGTCAGTTATCGAAATTTTTGCAAAATCATTTGCCATCTCTGTTTTGATTGTTAGTGTGCCTTTATGATCCATTGCTTGCAAGGCATTATGTATTAAATTCGTCCACACTTGAATCAATTGGTCGGGTACAAAATCTAATAATTTCTCTAATTCAAATTCTTTGATCAAATCAACTCCATGTTTGAATTGATTTTGATATAATGTTAGCACTGTATCTATATTTTCATTTATATTTCCCATTACTTTCTTGCCTTCAAGATCAAATCTGGCGAAATTTTTTAATGAAAATACTATTTTAGATACGCGTTCTATTGCGGTTGCGATTATTCTATTGCTAAATCTTATTCCAATCAACTTATTCGCAACTTGAAGAATCTCTTCAGATTTTGGTGACTCGATGATTTTCATAAATGGCTCGATATCATCATATACTCCCAAGCTTACCAATATATCTGCTATTTCTTCAATATTATCTGCATTTTCTAATTTTCTTAATTCGAGCAAGTTTTGCAAGTGTTTCCTATGCTTTCTCTCTTCTCTTGAGGATAAATAATATTCTTTCTCGGCGGATTTTTTCAATAATTCAACGAAGACAGCCATTAATTCATCATCAAAATCTCTATATAACTGGGGAGCTTCGTATAGCAAGAAGTTCAATTCTTTAAATATCGAGTTATTTGATGAATTTATCGCTCCCAAAGGTGTATTTATCTCGTGAGCAATTCCCGCAACCAACTGGCCTAATGCCGCCATCTTTTCAGAATGTATTAATTGATTCTGAGTTTCTCGTAATTCTGTTAATGCTGACGATAATTCGTAGTTTCTTAATTCTAACACCTCTCTCGATAACTTAAGTTCGAGGTGAGACTTTACTCTTGCCTGAACAACAGGCGGACTTATCGGCTTGGAAATAAAGTCAACGGCTCCAATTTCCAATCCCTTCACTTCATCATCTACTTGATTCTTGGCAGTTATGAAAATCACAGGTATATCTTTTGTGTCATTGTCGCTTTTTAATCGCCTGCATACTTCAAATCCATCCATCTCGGGCATCATTATATCAAGCAAGATCAAATCTGGCAATTTCTCCTTTGCAATTTTCAATGCCCGCTCGCCAGTTGTAGCGATAAACTTCTTATATTCCGACAAAATCTCTCCCAAAATATCTATATTCTCGGGAGTATCGTCCACTATTAATATTTTATTTCTTTCTATCTCAAATTCACTCATCATTAATGTGCCTCTGATTTAATTTTATCAAATAGTTTCTGCGTTAATTCAAGCGACTCTTCAAATTCATATTTCTGTATTTTGGAACTAATCGTTTTCAGATCATTTTTAAATTTATTAATTCCCTTTTGATTCATCAATTCATTAATCTTTCCTGCCGCATCAAAATCATCATCTTTCAATAGATCAATAATTTCTTTCAGTAGATTCAAAATATATTCAAAATCAATTATATTATCATTCAAATCATCTTCTGTTTGCGTTTCAATCACATTTATTTTGCTCAGTGAATTCATTAAATTCGTCAGATGTATCTCCAAATCCAAAATTATAAATTCATATTGTGAAAAATCTTTATTCTTCAATATAAATTCTATTTGCTCGGCGGATTTCGACAATTCTAATGCTCCAATATTTCCTGCTACACCTTTCAATGTATGAATTGCAATATGAGCTTCATCAATTTTGTCATCATTTACAAGTTTTGTTAAATTAGCAATAAAATCTGTATAATTATTTATAAAATCATTCAATAATTTTAAATATAATTTTGTATTGTTTGCCACTCTCCGCAAGCCATCTTTTGTATTAATGTATTCAAGTGTTGGTATCAACGCTTCATTATTATTTTTATTTGTGAAAGGCGATAAATTTTTGTTTACCTGCGGCTTTATCCATTTAATCAACATTGAAAATACTTCGTTAGGATCTATTGGCTTGGTAACAAAATCCATCATCCCGGCTTCCAAACATTCTTCCTTCACTCCTTTCATAGCATCCGCAGTCATTGCCACAATTGGTAAGGTCTTATAATTATCTAATTTTCTGATTTCTCTTGTTGCTGTGAAGCCATCCATTACGGGCATTTGCAAATCCATCAAAATAATGTCGTATTTCGAAGGATCTCCGGAGTTCTTTACCATTTCTAAGGCAATTTCTCCATTGTTTGCGATGTCCACAATAAAACCTGAGGAGGTCAAAAGTTCGCTCGCAACTTGCTGATTAATTTCATTGTCTTCCGTCAATAATATTTTTGCTCCAGCAATCAAATTTAATTCCTCAGCAAAGCGTATCCCCTTTCTATGTATTCTTGTTTCATGCATGGCATCTACTCCGAACACTTGCATAATTGTATCAAACAATAAAGAATGATTTATCGGCTTGATAAGAAATCCGTTCAAGCCGGCAAGTTCTGCGTCCCGTATGACTTCTTCTCGTCCGTAGGCGGTAATCATTATTATTATCGGGGTATGCTTTATTTTTGGGTCTTTTTTTATTAATTGCGAGGCGGCAATACCATCTAATTCGGGCATTCTCCAATCCATCAACACTAATTCAAACGGATCTAAGACGTTAGATTCAAGCATCTCGATGGCTTTCTTTGCAGATTCGACTGTTTCCACTCGAAACGACAATGCAGATAATGTTTGCTTCAAGACTTCACGTGAAGTTTCGTTATCATCACATACAAGTATCTTCATATTTCTCAAGTCCACGCTTAAATTCATTTGTTTCGAGGGCTGATTTTCCAAAATCCCAAGCTCAGCAGTAAAATAAAACGTGGAGCCTGATCCCGGCTTGCTGTCAACCCATATTTTCCCGTTCATCATTTCAACAAGTCGCTTGCTAATTGTCAATCCTAAGCCTGTTCCACCATATTTCCTTGTGGTAGATGCATCTCCTTGCGAAAATGCCTTAAATAATTTGCCAATTTGATCTTCCGTCAAGCCAATTCCAGTATCTTTTACGGAGAATTCTACTAACATTTTCTTATCAAATTTCTCAATCAAGCTTGCAGATATAATTATCTCGCCATTATGAGTAAATTTAATTGCATTGCTGGATAAATTTGTTAGAATTTGACCCAATCTAAGTGGATCGCCAATCAAATTTAGTGGTAAATTAGTGTCGATATTGAATATAAGTTCCAATCCTTTTTCTTGGGCTTTGATGGAAATCAAATTGGAGATGGTGTCAAACACTGTGTCTAACTCAAATTCTATATTTTCGATGTCTAATTTCCCTGCTTCGATCTTCGAAAAGTCTAAGATGTCGTTTATAATGTTTAAAAGGGACTGAGAAGAGCGTTCGATTTTGCTTAAATAGTCATAGATCTTTGGTGGAAGTTCATTTTTTAATGCTAAATGTGTTAAGCCGATAATTGCATTCATTGGTGTGCGTATTTCATGGCTCATGTTGGCAAGAAAATCACTTTTGGCTTTGGTGGCAGCTTCTGCGATCTCCTTGGAAATCGATAATTCGTGCTGTATTCGTTTAATGTCGGTCATGTCAATTATCGAGCCAACAAGGCAACTGATTCCGTTATATTCAACAGGCACAAAGGAGGTGAGAGAATTTCTAATTTCACCGGTTTTAAATCTTTTGAAGTCAACATCATAATCTGTGACGCTACCTTCTTTCTTTAAAATTTCAATTAATTTTATTCTTTCTTCAGGATCAACATACCAGTCGCTCGCACGCATATCTTCGAAATCGACTTGTTCTATTTGGTGGAATTTTGCCATAGCATTGTTGGCTCTTATAATTATTCCGCCGTCAATACTAGTTAATGCGGTGGGAATTGGTATTGCATCAACGATTCTCTCAGCAGATTCGCGTGCCTTTTCAAGTGCTATTTCGGCAAATTTTATGTCTGTGATATCCTGCGTAACTCCATATAAGTGCGTTATTCCCTCTTCGTCTTTCAAAAATATTCCTAATTCGCGTAGCCAAACCATTTCGCCGTCAATCGGTCTCTTAAAGGGGATAACTACATCGTATCTATCTATATCATTATTAAATGCTCGATGAATCATATCATTCGCATAATCAGCGTAAAGTTTATCAACCTCAGAAATTGATGAATGCCATTCATTTAAATTCATTTTTTTATTATAATTAGCTGGCAGACCATAAATTGTAGCCGTCCTATCAGAAAGATTAAAGTAATTATTATGATCTAACCTTATATCCCAAAAACCTGCTTTGGTAAGATCTAAAGCTATGTTTGACAATAGATTAATCTTAGTGATTTCCTTCTCTGCTTTCTTTCTCTCTGTTACATCTCGGATGATGCCAATTGCGTTCCAGTTGCCTTTTAATTTTATCGCAGTGATAGATGTTTCAACTGAGAATTCTTCACCTGACTTTTTGATGGCATTTAATTCTATCGTTTTATTCAATATTGGACCGTTTCCGTTTTGATAAAACTTCCTCAATCCAACTAATGATTCTGAATAATATTTTTCCGGTACAATCAATCTATGTAATTCTTGCCCGATTGCTTCTTCCTGTGTCCAGCCAAAAATTAATGATGCGGAGCGATTCCAATAATTTATTTTTCCTTTGCTATCCATTAAGATGATTGCATCATTTGCTGTCTCGCTGATATTTCTAAATTTCACCTCGCTTTCATATAATTCTAACTCGGCATATTTCCGTTCTGTTATGTCTTTAACTGTTCCTATTAATTTAATTGCATTGCCATCGTCATCATAAATAAAAGTACCGAGTAATTCTATATATTTCAATTCATCAATTTCATCATAAATTCTGTATTCATCATTCCATATTTGTTGAGTTGACAAACTTTCATAATAGCTCCTAACAATTCTGTCTTTGTCTTCCGGATGTATGACGCCAATTATATTATCGAACGTGGTTTCGAAACGATATGGAGAGCGTCCAAATACTTTGAAGCATTGTTCATCACAATTTGCGTAACGAGTAGATAATTCCATCTCATACAATCCCGCTTTCGATGTTTTCAATGCAAGTTCAAGCTTTTGTTGGTTTCTCTCCAATTCATCAGCTCTATGTGCAATGAAATCTTCCGCACGTTTCCTCTCTGTAATATCTCTACCAAAGCCAAGCAAACCAAAACAATTGCCTTCAGAATTAAATATAAGTGTCTTATATGTATCAATCAAGATTTCTTCATCATTCGAATACTTAATCCAATGTTCATTGCGGGATATTTTTTGTGATTTAAAGATGTCTTTATCATCTATCGTTAATAATGAAGCATTTTTATTTGTGATTACATCATCATCTGTTTTGCCAATTATATCTTCCTTGCTCATTCCCAATGCGTATGCAAAGGAATTATTACAAAGTATATATTTTCCTGATAAATCCTTGCTGTAAATCAAATCTGGTATCGAGTCAATCAATGCAACCATCATTATTTTTTCTTTATCCAACTCTTCAGTACGATCTCTTACGATTTCTTCAAGATATGAATTCAATTGATTATATGAATCCCACAAATATTTTAATTGTTTATTTGTTTCAACAAATGCATTCCCGAGTAAATCATCATTTCCTTTTGGAACCAATGTATAAGAAAAGTCGCCAGCTGATTGGCATGACATTCCAACTGCTATTTCATGGAAATAATCTATTGATTTTCTAAATGATTTTGCTAATTTACCGATTTCATCATCACTTTCGAAGCTTACATCAACTTGATTACTGCCCATTGCAATACGTTCTGCAATTGCAGTTAATTTTTTCAATGGTTCGGAAATAATTTTCGCCAATATATAACCAAATCCAAATACAATAATTAATATAATCCCGAATTGAAAAATAATATTCCATCTGGCATCTGTATTAATTTTTTCGGTAGAATGTATTGATAGGTCGCCATTTGTTTTATTCAATTTGATAATTCTATCTAATAGACTGTGGAGCTTATCAAATTCCTTTTTAGATTCATTTATCAATATGTTAGTTGAATAATTTTGTAGATCATTATAAACATTATTTATGATTTCATTACTATATTCATTATATTTCTTCCAATTATTATCGAATTCTTCAAACAAATACTTTTCATCATCATCATCAATCAAAGATTTATAAGCAGTAAAGTCATATTTTATTGAGTTTGATAAATTTTTTATTTCATTCAATATTATAGTTTTTTGATTCTTGTCATCAATTAATACAAAATTCAACTCTTTTCTTCTGTACAAGTTAATTTTATTTGATAATTCATTGATCTCAAGTGTTTTGTGCAGCCATTTATGAGTTGTACTCGATAAATTATTAATATTAATTAGATTATAAGTTGTACTTATTCCTAATATTAATACCAAGAGCAGAATTATACCAAAAAAAAGGTATATTTTTTTCCTAATAGATAAATTTTTAAACCATCCCATCATATTTTTCCACAAAATTTTAATTTTGTACTTTTTCCTCAAACAAATATACAAAAAGAATTATTATAAAAACAATTATTTTTTTTAATTCTCTTCTTTTTTTTCTTTTTT
>JANJUO010000037.1 GCA_024710535.1 bacterium | reverse complement strand
CTTTCACTAAATCAACAACAGACACACTTTGCAATTTGGCAACTGTTTCGATTGTTAAAGAATCTTTTACCGCCTCGCGAATAGATTCGTTTTCCAAATTTTTTACAATTGGGAGAATTTTAAAAATTTCCGACATTATTTCCGGACAATTATTTAATATATCAGCAACCTTGGTCATAGGTGCAATTTGAAATTTACTCATTTTTTTATTCCTTTGAATATGATAATAATCTTTGTTCGCCTTCAAGAGCGCGTGCCTGAGTGATATCTTGAGTAACTTCGAGAGTTCCCATATATTCGCCATTGTTATCTCTAACAGCAAAATACTCAATCAACACGTATTTGCCTTGAAAATTAATCCAAAACGGTGCTTTACTTTCCTTGCCAGATTTGAAATCATTGATAATTTGCTCAACAATATCAACACTCGAAGGAGGATGGCACATTCTTACATCACGTTTGAGAATTGCTCTGTTTCTTTGAAAAATTCTTTTGGCACCATGTGAGAAAAATTTTACTTTGTCATCTTTATCAACAAAAGTAATATCTACCGGCAAAGTACTCAAAATAGCTATCAATTCTTTTGCATTCAATGCCCCAGTTCCCAAATCCATTTCGCCATTGCTGTTTTCTGAATATTCCTCGACTTCAATGCCAGCCGGCTTCCACTCAACATCCGGATCATGCAAGCAATAACCAATTTCAGGAATTTGTCTATAAATCTGATACCACTCAATTTCCGTTAACTTGTCCATTACCATTGGAAATAGAATTTCTTCTTCTTTATAAATCATATCCGAAACCATTTGAATAGCCGGCTTCACCAATGATTCGATTATAATTTGCAATTCGAAAGAATTGATAGTTCCATCACTGCTAATTGCTTTGATTGCAGATTTGATTGCGGCACGCGTTTCATCATGCTTTCCCCACATAACTTTTGGAGGACCGGTAATACCAGCTTTTTCCATAAATGGGAAAATTAGATTTTCTTTCTTTTGGTAATGCTTTTCGACATCAGAAATCAAATTGAATTGATGACGAAGTCCAAGCATAAATTTTTTGATGTCGTCAGGATTGAAAATCGCTGTTGATCTTGTAGTCATTTCGAAAATACTGCCAACTACTTTCATCAATTCAATGTTTTCATTTTTCATTATATCAACAGGATGACCTTGCGGAATTCTTGCGGCACCGGTTTGATCGATATGACCTTCGAGCACCAGAGTATGTATATCACAAAGTTTCAAAACTTCTTCAATTGGCAAGCCCTCGCTAATAAGTTCTTGCTCCACTTCAACCACATCGCCATAAGGCACTTTTTGAAGCAGATTTATTAATCTTTCTTTAACCATTTCAGGAGCAACACCTTCGTGGAGTTGTAGAATGATATGTTTCAAAAGTTCTTTTCTTTGTCTTGAGTTATCAATTATTTCACTCATTTTAATAATTCCTTAAATAATCAGATAAAATTGTCTTATTAAAATTATTATGACGCACCTCAAATAAGACTATTTTAATCGTATTATAAAAAATTAAATTTTTTTTAAAATAAATAAAAACCTTCCAAAGATACAACATCTTGGGAGGATTCATATTCTAATTGGTATTTTTGTGATTTTTAGAAAATAAAGATTTATTTATCAATCAAACTTTGAATTTATTCAATTATAATATCATACTTTGATAGAAGTCCAACTGCGCCATTTAATGAAAATTTTGCTTTTTTGATTGAATTCTTTTCGGGGTCAATTGAATAATTTGTTGAACTACGAAAATCTGATTTGATTAAAATTGTTTGATCAAAGTCTGCCCTATCTAAATTACAATTTTCAAAAATTGAACTTGTTAAATCGCATTTTGTAAAGTCAACCTCAATTAATTGACAATTTACAAAATGAATATTTTTCAACTTCAATCCAGAAAATATAGAAAAATTCAAAGCACAATCCTTTAAATTCAACTTTAATCCGAATTCATTTGCCTTACTGAAATCCAATCCAAATAATTTGCAATTATTGAAATCTACATCATTGAGAACAGTTGATTCGATATTTGCCAAACTAAGATTGCAATTATCAAAAACACACTCAACAAAGACAAATTCTGAGAGATTCATATTTGAAAAATTGCAATTATTGAAAATACAATTATCATATTCACCTAACTCGAAAGGGAATTGGGTTAAATCATAATTCCAATACTCTCTATTTTCAAAATAGCTGTTTTGCATTTTATTGTCCTATTTTTATTAGTGACACATTAGAATTATCAATAATGACTGTTCCGATTTAAATATTTCCTTGAGGTTGTCCAATAAGAATTATTCTTGGCAATTAATGTCAAACAAGGATGTTTGTCTTACTATATTTATAGTGACTTAGTAGCACAAGCCTCCTTACTTGGTGCTGAAATTTATACTTTTTGGGCAGATACTATGGAATTTTCATCTCTGAGCAATCTATTGAAATGTAGATATTTGCTCAACAGACAGAAATATCCGTTCTACTAAATCAATATTTTTAGTAGATTGGACATTCCTATCTGATTTGACATTAATTCGACTTTATACTAAAACTGTTTGCAACAGTAATTACCCTTTTGAATTATCTCCATTCCTGATCGATAACGGTAATTCGATTTGGATAACTAATTGGACCAAATGTGGTATTAACGGTTGGCTTGATGTCAAGTTTAACTTTTGTAGGTCTGGAATTCAATCCGCCAACTGTCAAAGCAAGGTTCACAATACCTTCATAACCGCGATTTCCAAAAAATTCATATAAATCAAGATTCATATTGAGTGGAATATTAATAGATTGACCGGTTCCGGGAACAGTTATTGGAGATGAAATATCGCCATTAATTGTTGGAACATCATCAAGAATCAATCTGTAATCAAGTTTGGCTATAGTTGCAGAAGTAGCAGTTGTGCTATTTGTACCATTATTTGGATTTTTAGCATTCATATTGAGCACAAAATCAGCTGGAAATTTCTTTGTTGCAAAAGCGTTAGCAAGTTTCAACCCATCGGTAATCGAAAAATCTTTAATGCTTGATATTTTCTGAATATCAATATTGGCAACTCTAAAATTTGTTACATCCTGAATTTTGTATTCCAATCGCTTCAGATTTGTGAGAGTTTGCGATATTTGCTTGATTGTACTGCAACTTTGATAAGCAAAAATTGTAGCAATTGCAACAATTGACAAAATGATAATTCTCAAATATTTCATTTAAATTCTCAAAAAAATAAATTTAACAAACAACAAATTTATAAACGTAAAAGCACTCTTATTATTAGAAATTGTATAAAATTCAATAATTTTTTCTAAAAATATCTTTCAACATTCAATTAAATATAAACTTTATCGTCAATAAAGTTGCATTATAAAAAATGTTTTACATTTTCATTTTGAAAATTTATTGAGGTTTGAAATGGCTATTAAATTAGCAATTAATGGATTTGGAAGAATCGGAAGATTGGTTGTCCGTGAATTATTTTATAGAAATGCAGATGTTGAATTTGCAGGAATCAACGATTTAACAAGTGCCGCCACTCTTGCTCACTTATTTAAATATGACTCTGTTCATGGCAAGTTCAAAGGACAAATTGCCGTTGAAGGTAACAATATGATTGTTAACGGTGTTACCGTTCCAATTTTTGCAGAAAAATCACCAGAAAATATTCCTTGGAAAGATGTTGATATCGTATTGGAATCAACAGGCGCTTTTACTAAACGTGAACAATTAGAAAAACATTTTGCCTGTGGCGCCAAGAAAGTGATCCTTTCCGCTCCTGCAAAAGACGCTTTAGACGCAACAATTGTATTAGGTGTGAACGATCACGTTCTTACCGGTAACGAAAAATTATTATCAAATGCATCATGCACAACAAATTGTCTTGCTCCAATGGTTAAAGTTTTGAATGATAATTTCGGTATCGAATCCGGCTATATGTGCACAATTCACGCATACACAAACGACCAACGCATTTTGGATCTTCCGCATAGTGATTTGCGTAGAGCAAGAGCAGGCGCTATAAACTCGATTCCTACTTCAACCGGTGCCGCAAAAGCAGTTGGCGAAGTAATTCCTGAGATGAAAGGCAAATTGAACGGCTATTCAGTTAGAGTTCCTGTTCCAGATGGATCTTTGACAGATTTTACAGTTGTATTGAAAAAAGCAGTAACTGCTGATGAGATCAACGCTGCTATGAAAAATGCTGCAGACACATACTTGAACGGCATTTTGGAATATTCAGATGAACCTTTGGTATCTCAAGATATCGTTGGTAATCCACACTCTTGTATTTTCGATTCAAAATTAACTGCCGCAAATGGCACTTTAGTTAAAGTTGTTGGCTGGTACGATAACGAATTTGGTTATTCAAATCGTATCGTTGACTTAATTTTGAAATTAGGAAAAGAATTATAATTTCGTACATAAAACGAACTCCACAATAACTCTCCAGTCATTATTGAATGGGGAGTTTTTTTATATAGAATACACAATTGAAGTAAAAAAAACAGTCAGTAATGTCTAATCTGTTCGAAAATTATTGGTTTTAAACCAATATATTTTCTACTCAATCACAACCTGATTAAATAAATTCAATAATCTTTCCAAATCGTCTGCAGAATAAAAATCAAATTCAATTGTTCCGCTTTCTTTGGATTTGGCGCTGATTTTCACCTTTGTACCAAAAGAATGTGTCAATTTTTCTGAATGGTCGTTCAAAACAATTTTGATGTTTTCAGGAATTGTATTTGTCTGCTTTTGAGGAGCAGGAGTTTTGCTTTGCTTTGTTTCATAAGTTTTAACCAATTTCTCAGTTTCGCGAACGGATAATTCTTTTTCAATTATTTCCTTTGCCATCGAAATCATCAAAGAATGATCATTCAATGCAATCAAAGCACGTGCGTGACCGGTTGAGATTTTTTTACTTCGAATCAAATCATGAATATATTCGGGTAATTTGAGCAAACGAAGAAAATTTGCAACTGTAGATCGCTCTTTCCCTAGTTTTTCACCTAATTTTTCCTGAGTATAACTAAATTCATCAATCAATCTTTGATAACCGTAAGCAACTTCAATCGGATTTAGGTTTTCTCGCTGAACATTTTCAATAAGTGCAAGTTCGAGCATTTGAGTATTAGTGTTCACATCGAGCACATAAGCAGGAATTTGTTTGATTCCAAGTTCGGTATAGGCACGCAAACGTCTTTCTCCGGAAATTAATTCATATCCGTTAATTGACTTTCTAACAGAAATTGGAGTAATCAATCCATGCACTTTAATAGAATTTTTCAAATCTTCGAGTGCCGTTGGATCGAATTCTGTACGTGGCTGATATGGATTTTTTCTGATTTTATCCAAATCAACTTGAATCACCTGACCAACTTTGTCAGAATTTTCGTCTTCATCTTTGTGGATGCTGAAACCTTTCTCTTTATCGAATTCCACAGAAGGAATCAATGCACCAAGACCTTTGCCTAATCCATGTTTTACTTTATTTGTCATTTTTGATTTCTTTCGATAATTTCTTTTGATAAATCAAGATAATTTGCTGTTCCGATGCAAAGAGCATCATATAAGATTACCGGCTTGCCATGCGAAGGTGCTTCGGATAATCTAACATTTCTATGAATAAGCGTATTGAATACTTTTTTGCCAAAATGATTTTTCACTTCCTGAACCACTTGATTTGATAATCTCAATCGAGAATCAAACATAGTTAGAAGTACGCCTTCGATTTCCAAATCGTGATTTAATTGATGAACAACAATCGCAATTGTATTCAAAAGTTGTCCCAATCCTTCAAGAGCGTAATACTCGCATTGAACAGGGATCAATACCGAATCTGCGGCAGAAAGCGAATTCAAAGTCAGCAAGCCCAACGATGGAGGACAGTCAATAATCACAAAATCATAATTATCTCTAACCTGATTAATGATATTCTTTAAAATCAATTCTCTATTTTTGAAACTAACCATTTCTATTTCCGCACCAACCAAATTTATATGCGATGGCAAAAGCGAAAGATACGGCATATTTGTTTTGATAATTGCAGATTCTACAGGTATTTTGCCAACCAATACTTCATAGACTGTCTTATCGAGCGTCTTTACATCAACGCCAACGCCACCGGAAGTATTTGCTTGTGGGTCGATATCCACAAGTAGAACGCTATACTCGCTTGCCGCAAGTGATGCTGATAAATTTATAGAAGTTGTTGTTTTGCCAACGCCACCCTTCTGATTTGCAATTGCAATTACTTTTCCCATTTTCTATCTTTATATGTTAAATTTTCTGAAATAAAACAAAAACGCTGTCAAAATCACCGAATGATTTATTGTTCCATTATCTATGTAGGTTTTGATTTCTTCAATTGATAATTCTTTTACATTTATTACTTCGTTCAAATCAAGATTTTGCTCCAACTTTTTTTCGCAGTCAAACCAAATATATGAATAGCATTTGTTGTTCAAAAATGCCGGATTTGGCAAACTCATACCTGTTTGAATGGCATTGCTTGAGCCAAAATATCCTGTTTCTTCCATACACTCTCGCTCTGCGGCAACTCTTGGCTCTTCGCCTTTTTCGATTAATCCGCCGGGTATTTCCAATGTTACACTATCTGAGCCGTGTCGGTATTGCTCAATCATCACAATTTTGTTATCTTTGGTAATCGGAATAATATTCACCCAATCGTGAGAATCGAGCACAATAAAATCATCTGCCCTTTCATTGACAGGATTTATGCGTTTTTTCTTCAGAGCATTGAATATTTTTAAATCAATCAAATTCTCCGAACTTATGGTTTCCCACTTTTTAATCAATTTTCGACTTTTTCTATAATTTCAAAATACAAATTTAATGAATTAATTGCAAATATTTGTAAGAATATAAATGTGCAACTATTTTTTGATAATTTCACCACTATCATCAATAATCAAATTTGCATCTTTATATGCAGAAACTAATTTTTGCATCAGTTCTATTGCTTCACCTTCAGTATCAAAATAGGGGATACCCGGCTTTTTTTGTTTAAATGGAATAATCTTTCCGCTAAGAAAATTGCCATTGCTTTCATCAATTGTAACATCCAAAATTGCTGTTATTCCATTTACACCGCTTAAATTAAAATGCCCGTAAGTGAGAAAATTCCCCATTGAATAAGCAATCAACTTGCCTTTATAAAGCTCAACTGCTCTCAAAACGTGAGGACTATGTCCGAAAACAAAATCCGCACCTGCATCGATTGCAGTTCTTGCAAATTGAATAACATTTCCACGATTTCCTCCCAAAAAATACTCGGTAGAATCAGCAATATATAATGCTTTTTTGCCTTCCGCACCTCCATGAAAAGAAACAATAACAATATCACTTTCCTTTTTTAATTGCTGAATTACCTGACTTGTTTGATCGAGATTTGTAATTTTGTAAGAATTTTTATCGAATCCAAATGCAACAAGAGCAATTTTCTTATTTTTGATTTTAAAAGAAATTGGCATTCTCTGCCCGGCAATTGGTATTCCAATTTCATCAAAAACATAGAGCGTATTCAAATAGCCGCTACTACCATAATCGTTGCAATGATTATTATCGAAAGTCATGGCATTAAAGCCCATTTCAGGAAGCATTTTTGCAAGATATTCCGGCACACCAAATTCAAAGCATTCATTCTTTTTTCGTGATGATTCGCTACATTTATTAGGTTTGATACCTTCTTTCACAAAAGCACCCTCGAAATTTCCAATTCTCAAATCAGCATTTTTCAGATAATCGCCAATAGATTCTATCATTACTTTGCCTGAATCGCTTGGAATTCTGACATTTGGAGTATAAGAACCGGGCATCACATCGCCAACTGCTTTTATTCTCAATTGCGATTGAATTGGCAAAGTCGCATTAATCACAATCAGCAGAAATACAAAAAATAATCTCATTGATTTCACAAAATAATCAAAAAATTAATCAAAACAAATTATGTACCAAATTTCAATTTGAGGAAAGTATTATTGTTGAGTCTGGATAGTAGAACTAAATATCCAGAATTATTTGATGATAAATCTGTACTTTAAAATTTATTAAATATCATTATTAGATTCGAAATTCATTTTAATTTGCTCATCTCTTTTAAAGTGGTTGAGTATTCTGTTTACTTGATACGATTTATTAATAAAAGTATTTACGCTATCTTCGAAAATTTGATTTATTTGTAATTCAACTTCCAAAGTATCACCTTTTGCAAATGACTCGCCCTTATCAATAAGCTCATAAAATTTAGGGTCGCTTATACGGGCTGAAATCTTATTTCCCCTATAATAAAAATCCCATTTCAAATTCTCTTCAAAAGAAACTCTTACGATGTTTAATCTGGTTAATTCGATAAAATTTTTAGAGTTCTTATCTATGAATTCAGATTTAATACTTAAATCTTTAAAATCTTCTCTTTCTATTCTCACATAAGGGACTTCATCTTTGTTAGTTATTTCGAACGCAGAAATAGCAGGATCATTATCAATGATATCGAAGTTTTGAGAAATCGCATCATTTATTGTTGGATTATTTTCATAAATACTAAAAATTGTACTGCTAATGTTTAAAACATTGTTGTTTTCATTTATAATAATAACATTACTCCCATCAGCTTTAAGATCTTTAGGTTTTTTCCCTTTTAGGTGTTTTTTAATTTCAATCAATCCAACAAGTCCACTAATGATAGCGGAAGCAAAAATTATATTTTCCTTATTTAAAAAATTCAATACCGAATCCATCATTGATTCAATTAGTTCAAGGTGAATAAGAAAACTACCTTTCTCTAAAGCTTTTACTTTAATTTCAATGTTTTTTCCTGTATTCAAATTCTTATTCAATTCTTGAATTACAGTAGTAGTGTGTATCAAACTACTAATTAAAATTTGAGCGTCAACTTGATTTTGTTGCCCGTCGAATTTAATTTTGAAATCGCTTTCATTGTTACGTTCAGTCATAATTTAAATCTAATTATAATCAAAAAAATATCATCCTCTAGTCAATAACTATGCAAAATTAGCAATTAAATCCCAATTTTAAAAGATGTTTTCTTTGAGATATGGCTTGATACTATTTCAAATAGCCAACAATTGTTCCAAAACCAATTCCAAAGTAAATGGTCTCGCTGTTTATTAGCAACATTGGAGAAACAGTTAAGCCAATCCAATTTTTTATAATAAATTCGAATTTGGAATTAATAATCAAACTAATAAAGTAACTCTCACCATAATCCCATTCATAATTTGGTCCAATAAATCCATCGTCAATTCCTACCCAATTAATTGGCTCTTTGAGAATCGAATACCCTAATCCAACATTTAGATTTGTTCGTACTGATCCACTTTTGTTCAATTTGTAAATTTTTCCGAAGCTAATTTGATAATTATCAATTTGGTCGAAAGGATTTGCTAAACCAAAAGTGAGCATTGTTGGTAACAATCCGGGCGAAAAATTTTCAGGTTGGGATTCGGGTTTTCGCATGAATTTACTAAATCCAATTTTATATGTATAGTTTTCATTTTGAACCAAGTTAAGATTAAAATCAATACCAAAATAATTTCCCAAATTCACTTCCCCTGAAAAATAAAATTTATTATCTTCAAGAAATTGCGAAAAAGCATAATTGAAACTAATCAAGCAAACAAAAATACTTATAATTACTTTGATTCTAACCATTGACATTCTCATAACATTCATCAACCACCAAATCACAATACAAAAATATGGAAATTCTAATCATTTGAAAATAAAATATTTAATCAGACGAAAAAAATGCTCTTGTAAAACTAAATGGATTTGGTATAGAAAAAGCATAGCATTGAAAAAAAATAGATTAGAATATAATATGGACTCCACTTGTTTTGGGAATTGAAGATTGAAATTATATTTTTTTATTTGAGGAGAAAGTCCATCAAACAAGACCGTTTTTCAATGTTCTTTGAAAAATGGCTGTTTTTAGCCAAAATCAGGGTGGTTAGTGTTCTCCGTAGCGTGGTCAACGATTTCCGTAGCGTGGTCAACGATTTCCGTAGCGTGGTCAATGGATTCCGTAGCGTGGTCAATGGTTTCCGTTGGGTGGTCAATGGTTTCCGTAGCGTGGTCAATGGATTCCGATTTATCGAATTATTAAAACCACTCAACCAAATTGATATTTTTGTTAACTTTTTTTGATTTTCATTCAGCATTTTTAATGATTTTCTGGTCTTTTTTAGATTTTTCACATTCATAATTTTCATTTTTATTAACTTTTTTTGATGTATTTATACTGGCTATAGTTGATAATAACTTTTCAGAAGACAGTTTTGAAATGCGTTCAGTTAAATTCTCTGCGATTCAGGAAAACTTTGTAACAATTTTAACAAAACCGTTGACTTCTGCACCTGCTTCTTGCTCTTCTTTCTATATCTAATGCCTACTGAATTATTCTCAAAAAAAATAATTCGATTTCAGGCAAATGGTCGCATTTGCATTGCTGAATCCAATCTATTGCAACAGACAACAGATTCCCAATCCCCAAATTTATGAATAAAAATCAAATTCCAACATCTAAACTGATTGCTCACCAATTTGAATTTCAAATAAATCTATATTATTTCCTTAATAATATTTAATTTTGCTTTATGTTTTATGACATTTTTATATTTTGATTTTGAGGTTCTGAAATGGCTATTATTTTAAACGGTGCCGGCTTAACAATAGAGAAATTAGTACAAATTGCAAGATTTGGTGAAAAAGTCGAACTTTGCCCCGATGCTTTGCAGAGAATTGTAAAATGCAGATCTTTACTTGAAAAGAAGATTGAAAATCACGAAATTATGTATGGTGTGAATACTGGAATTGGGGAATTTTCCGAAATTGTATTGAACGACGAGCAAATTAAAGATTTTCAGAAGTATTTAATTTATAATCATTCTGCAGGTATTGGCGATCCTGCTCCAATCGAATATGTACGTGGAGCAATGGCAGGTAGAATCAATGTTCATGCACACGGAAACTCAGGATGCCGTCCTGAAATCACTCAAACTTTGGTTGAAATGCTAAACAAAGGCGTTACTCCTTTTGTTTGCCAAAAAGGATCGGTTGGTGCCTGTGGAGATTTGGCTCCAATGTCTCAAGTTGCATTATGTTTGCTTGGTGAAGGCGAAGCATTTTATGAAGGAAATCTGATGTCTTCGAAAGAAGCATTCGAAAAAGCTGGAATTGCTATACCGGGATTGCAGGCAAGAGACGGCTTGGCAACAATTAACGGCTCTAATTTATTAACTGCAATGGCGGCTATTCAATTGTACGATTTCAACAGATGGCTCAAGCAGGCAGAGATTGCGGCGGCTATGTCGCTTGAAGCACTTCTTGCAAATTTGAAACCTTATGATGTTAGATTACATCAATTAAGGGGATTTTCAGGAGCAATGCGATCTGCAAATTCAATTCGCACACTTCTTGAAGGAAGCGATTTGATGACCGGCAAAATGAAAACCAAAGTGCAAGATGCATACTCAATGCGTTCCACTCCGCAAGTAATCGGAACAGCTCATGATGCAATTCTTTATGCAAAAACACAAGTTGAAATCGAACTCAATGGCGTTGGCGATAACCCGATTTTCATTCCCGACGAAAATCTTACATTAACAGGTGCAAATTTCCAAGGTTCTCCAATTGCTTTACCGATGGATATGGCTGGCGCAGCAATTACAATGGTATCAGTATTGTCGGAACGCCGATTGAATCGCTTACTTAATCCTGCATTAAGTGTTGGTTTGCCTTCATTTTTAACAAAGGGCGCCGGAATGTTTTCGGGATTGATGCTCAGTCAATACACCGCAGATTCATTGATAGTTGAGCAGAGAATTCTCTCCGCACCAGCTTCAATTCAATCTATTCCTGCCGCCGCAGATCAGGAAGATTTCGTATCGATGGGTATGAATACATCAATCAAAAATGGTCAAATCTTAGATAACGCTTATGGAATTCTTGGCATTGAATTCATGGCAGCGGCTCAGGCATTGGATTTCAGAGAATTCACTTTTGGTAATGGCGTAACAAAAGCAAAAGAAGTTGTTAGAAAATATGTAGAATTCCTCGATATAGATCGTCCATTATTTAGAGATCATACTGCAATGAAAGCATTAGTAAAATCAGGAGAAATTCTTGATGAAGTTGAAAAATTAATCGGATCTTTAGAATAATTTTTCTGAAAATGATTTTCAAAAACAGGAATGCTGAATTTCTGCATTCCTGTTTTTTTTATTGGATCGATTTTATTTGGTTAATAATTCTACTTTTTCGAGAGTCTGTTAATTACCATCCATTAAATCTAATTCTTTCTTCAATTCGGCAAGCAGTTGCTTCTCGCTTGGCAAATATAATTCATATTGGCTTGCTAAAATATTTCTGTTGTCTTCAGGTAATGACATTTTCACCATCTCATTGTTTTTGCTGGCACATAGGAGTATTCCAATTGTTGGGTTTTCGTCCGACAATTTTTCTTTTCTATCGTAATAATTCACATACATTTGTAGTTGTCCCAAATCCTGATGAGTGATTTTCCGTGTTTTAATATCAATTATCACAAAACATTTCAACAAGCGATTATAGAACACCAAGTCAGCAAAAAATTCATCATCTTCAATTAATAGCCGCTTCTGACGTGCAACAAAACAAAAACCATTACCCAATTCCAACATAAAATTATGCAAATGCTCTATCAAAGCAGATTCTAATTCTTGCTCGTAATAATGCGGTTTTCGCTCCAACCCCAAAAATTCCAAAACCATCGGATCCTTGATAATCTCTTGCGGTGAGGTAGGTATTCGCTCATTTCTCGCAACAGCCAACACACTTTCCTTTTCATTGCTCATCAATAATCTCTCGTAAAGATTTGAATGAATCTGACGTTCCAACTCGCGTCCTGTCCAATTATTCTTAACCGATTCTAATTCGTAATATTCACGTTTATCGTTGTCATCGATACTAATGAGCATTTTATATTGAAACCAGTTCAATTGCGTCCGCAGTGCGGTCGCAATTGGATAAGTGCGATAAAACTGACGGCATCGTTCTAATTGACGGGCTGAAAACCCGCTTCCATACTCGGGTTCTATCTGTTCAGCAAGACTACGAATCAAATAAGTGCCGTAATCAGCACGTTCTTTTTCCTGCTGTTCTTCAATAAATATACGTTCACCAAGTCGCCAATACATCTGAACTCTGAAAAATTCAATACTGCGGACGGCATTAGATTTGGCGTCCTGAATTATACTCTTTATTTCGCTGACGAACGAATTTGTAACTATTTTTTGACTATTTTTCATAACAACTCTACTTGATTCAAAAATTTTATTAT
>JANJUO010000027.1 GCA_024710535.1 bacterium | reverse complement strand
AATTGCTCAATATCTTCATTTGTGGCACTTCCAAGCAAAACTTTGGAGTGCGGAAATTCCACCAAATCCAGAAGTTGCTGACCGTACCTTAAACCTGAAATTTGCATTTTATATATACCTGATATTTAAATAATATAATTTTAATTTTAATGTTAGATTAATTTTAGAAATAACTTTTTCGAAAATTGTACCAACTAAAAACGAAAATTAGCACTTATTGTTAATATAACAAAAGAAAATAGCGACATTATGATAAATAATTCACAAATAATTTTTTAATATTGAACAATAATTGAAAATTATTTGCATTTCTGATATTTATTATGCGAAAAAATTGATTCAAAATAACATAATTAAGATATGGCATTAATTTTGATATTGAATTGCTTGGGTGTATGATGAATACATGTTTTTTGAAGAAAATTAATTAAATTATATGCAAAATTATTATGAAGAAGGTGCTCAACATCTTAAAAATGATGACTTAAACTCGGCAATTAGTTCGTTTGGAAAAGCTTTAGAATTAAATCCTTATGATATTAATTCAATTATTGGAATGGCACAAGCGTATTTTTTTATGCTTGATTATGATACTGCATTGGATTATCTGAAAAATGCAATTGATTTGATTCCCGATAATAATCAAGTTCAAGAATTTTATATGCAAGTTAAACAATTGGTGGAATCTTCAAAAAAAACAGGCAGAATTGCAAATAATAAACTGCTAACTCTCTGTATGATTGTTAAAAATGAAGAAGAAAATCTTCATAAATGTTTGGATAGCGTAAAAGATATTGTTGATGAAATTGTGATATGTGATACAGGATCAACCGATTCAACTATCGAAATTGCAAAGAGTTACAATGCTATTTTAACAAGTTTTGTCTGGGTTGATGATTATGCGGCGGCAAGAAATCAAGCACTTCAGTATTGCACTGGAGAATGGATACTTTATTTGGATGCCGATGAAATTCTTAGCAAAGAATCTGCAATCAATTTGAGAGATTTTCTTAAAAATGCATCAGAAAAACATGGTGGATTTATTTGTGATGTTTGGAGCAAGCATTATAACGATAATGATATTTTGGAAGATTATGTTGGTAAATACTCGCGTATATTTAGGAATTTGGGATTTCCCAAAATAAAATTTTTCGGTAAAATTCACGAGCAAATTACACCTTCTATAATTGAAAATGGCTATCAAATACTTTCTTCGGACATTAAAATTATCCATAATGGATATGCTATTCCACGTTCCGAGATGGAAACAAAAGTCAGACGCAATCTAAATATTTTGCTAAATCACGTTAATTCCGAACCTACAAACGGATATGCTTGGTATCAATTAGGAAATACTTTGGCGCAAATGAAAATTTACGATCAAGCGAAAAATTCATTGATAAACTCGATTAAGTGTGGAAATTTATCTACTTTTCTGATTTGTAATACAGCTCTTCAACTGGCGGATATTGCCTCAAAAGAAAAGAATTATCGTGAAACAATACGTTGGGCTGATTCCGCACTCGAAGTTATGCCGCACTATATTCCTGCAATGCATCTTAAAGCTCAAGCTCATCTAATAATGGGGAATGCTTTAGAAGCAAAAATGATTTTCGAGAAAATTCTTGATAATCCTAATTCATCAAACATAGTTGGCTTTGATTATGAATCTATAAAGCATTATATTGAAACCGGTTTGAATAATGCAAAAAAAATGTTAGGGGAGAGATAATCAAATTTTTTCTATCGGTTCCATTATCATAGTATCAAATTCACGGCTGAATGTAAGTTCTGCCAGATCTGTGAATTTTATGTTTACATCGAGCCAATCTTTTCTGAATTGTTCATCGATAATTACAGGCATTCTATTATGAATTTGACTCATAAATTCGTTTGCTGAAGTGGTGATTATTGTTGCTGTGGTCAATATTGTACCGGTTTGAATATCTTTCCATTCGTCCCAAAGTCCTGCAAATGTAAAAGGCATTCCATCTTTGAAATAAATAATATGTGGAATTTTTTTCTTTGATTCGGGAATAGTTTGCCATTCATAAAAGCCATCTGTGAATATCAGGCATCGCTTTCTATTCACCAATTGGCGAAATGATGGTTTTTCTGTTAGAGTTTCGGCTCTTGCGTTGATCATTTTGCTGGCAATTTTAATATCTTTTGACCAATTTGGAATCAATCCCCATTTTACTTCTCTTAATCTGTTTGGCTCGCTACTCAATGCCGTAACTATTTCCTGAGTTGGAGCAATATTATGTCTGGATTTGAAAGGATTATCAGCATTAAATCCGGGTAATAATTTCT
Organism: bacterium; assembly: GCA_024710535.1. Taxonomy (GTDB): domain Bacteria; phylum Bacteroidota; class Ignavibacteria; order Kapaibacteriales; family UBA2268; genus JANJUO01. The sequence continues at coordinate 6,112 of JANJUO010000027.1, read as the reverse complement.
CTATATCCTTAGTGGTTGCAGTTAATGCAAATCTTCCGCACATAATTATCCTCTGATGAAATGCGGTAATTCAAACGGAATTTCACAAGTAAACTCAATCAGACCGGGATTTTTGTTTTCGTCATACCAAGGTGCCTGATAAATGAATTTTTTAACACCTTTTTTCTCTATTGTATATGAATTTGGAATGCCGGTAGCCAAAATCTCTGCCATTATTTTCTGAGAATTTGCGTTATGGCATTCAAAAAGATTCTGACCAATTAATTCAGCACCACCCTCTGCAGAAAACACTTCTATCGATTTATCATTCATATATATAATGATGTTATTATGGTCTGCTATCGTTACAGCCGCCGGAATTGTTTTGAAATAATCGTAATTCATAAGTTCTCTCAATTTTAAAAATGCAATTAACGATTATAAATAAAAATAAATTTAATTTATTTTTTGAAGTTTAATAAAAAACAATTTAATTTGCAGTTGTGTTTTTGGGTAAATCAGAAAAATATTATGGGAATTATGTCATGAAAAGTTATCGTAAAGAATTAGTTATCAAAACAACTAACCGCAGGGAATATGTCAACATCACTCCCGAAGTGGTTAAATGCCTCAAAGAAAGCGAAATCAAAGAAGGATTAGTGCTTGTGAATGCAATGCATATCACAGCAAGCGTTTTTATTAATGATGATGAACGTGGTTTACATCATGATTTTGAGACGTGGCTCGAAAAATTGGCGCCCGAAAAACCTCATAGCCAATATCGACACAATGGCGTTGAAGATAATGCAGATGCACATCTGAAAAGGCAAATTATGGGAAGAGAAGTTACCGTTGCCATCACTAACGGAAAATTGGATTTTGGTCCATGGGAACAAATCTTTTATGGAGAATATGATGGAATTCGTCAGAAGCGAGTTTTAATTAAAATTATTGGTGAATAATCCAATATAATTAATTTGTTAATTTCAAATCAACAAGTAAAAATCAGATTAAATCAACATTACTACCAACCTTTCGAGGATTCCTCGGAAGGTTTTTTTATATGTGAATAAGATAAATTTATGTAATTGAATTTCGGATTGTCATTCGTTACAATCGAGACATCACATAGATAATAAAATAATCTAAATCATACTACAAAAAAAAAGCAAATTCAAAATAAATAATAAAAGTGCCACATAAAACTTATTCTTTCCCACCCAAAATTGACCAGATTTTCCGCTGAAAATTGACCATATTTCGTGAAACGGCGAACGAATCTGGTGAAACGGCGAACTAACCTCGTAAAACGGCGAACTAACCTCGTGAAACGGCGAACTAACCTCGTGAAACGGCGAACGTACCTCGTGAAACGGCGAACGTACCTTGTGAAACGGCGAACGTACCTCGTGAAACAGCGAACGAACCTCGTGAAACGGCGAACGTATCTTGTGAAACGGCGAACGAACCTCGTGAAACAGTGACACTACCTAAAAATATGGTTTATGTGCCTCGTGAAGTACTTTTTTTGGCATTGTCATCGTTTCACGCGGCATTGTAATCATTTCACGCGGTCTTGTCATCGTTTCACACGGCTTTGTCATCGTTTCACGCGGTCTTGTCATCGTTTCACGAGGCATTGTAATCGTTTCACGAGGTCTTGTAATCGTTTCACGAGGCATTGTAATCGTTTCACGAGGTCTTGTAATCGTTTCACGAGGTCTTGTAATCGTTTCACGAGGTCTTGTAAAAGTATTTTTTGACTGGTTTTTTGGTTAATTTTGTCTATTCGACAACTTCTACGATGCCGGAATTAACTTTGAAGTATTTTGTGTTTAGTTTTTGGGGAACAATTTGCTTTATGTAGGAATTTTCGGTGATTGTGATAATTGATTGAGCATTTTTATTCAGAATCAATTCCAATGTATGATTGCTTCTGCTTGAATCAAGCTCTGAAAATATGTCATCAAAGAGAATGATCGGGGTTTCGTTGCGGATTTTCTTTAAAAATTCAAATTCAGCAAACTTCAAACTGATCAATAATGATTTATGTTGCCCTTGCGAAGCAGTTTCTTTGGCGGCTGAATTATTTATATTGATTGCAATTTCATCTTTTTGAGGACCGAAAAGAGTTAGTCCACGTTTAAGTTCGGCAAATTTCAAATCATCATAAATTTTTCTGTTAATTTCCATAAAATATTCTTTGTTTTGAATGTCTTTTTCGTTTAATTCTGGAAAATGATAGGGCAAATACTTCAATGAAACCTTCTCGATGCCGCTACTTACTTCATTGTATGCCTGTTCGAAAAAGGGAATAAATTCTCTAATAAATAATTGCCTTCTATACATGATTTCGGCGGCGGTTTTGATGAGCATTTCGGTCCAAATTTCAAACTGCATTTTATCAAGAACACCTTCTTTCTGATATTTTCCAAGCATATTATTTCTTTGTTTGAGGCATTTTTTCAATTCAAACAAGTCTTCCATATATGCTTTCGATGATTGAGAGAGAATTGTGTCGATAAACTGCCTTCTATCTTGTGGGGCGCCAAATGTTATGTTTTTGAAATCAGGAGAAAGGATAATTACTGGAATTTCTCCGATAATATCTTTTGGTGTAAGACTATCACCATAACTATTATTGATGATTTTTCTCTTTCCGGCGTTGTATTTCACTCCACAAAAGTAGGGGAGAAGCAAATCATTCGTGCCTTTTGCAAGTATAGAGAAATATTGCTCATTAAAATTGATAATTGTAGCATCTGAAACGGGAAGAAAACTCTTTGAAATGGAGGTAATTGAAATTGCTTCAAGAATAGTAGTTTTTCCACTGCCATTCAATCCATAAATTACATTGAGTTTATCGCCAAGTTTGATTTCGGTAAATGTATGATTCCTCAAGTTTTGTAATGTAAGAGAATTTATGATCATTTTTTCTGTTTCAATTTTAATTTCAAAAACACTACAAAAATACAATTAATTGATGATTCATTCTAATTACAGAGCAATATTATTATTATGAATTTAATTTGTTTTAATTTTCAAAAAAATTCTAAATAATGATTATATCTCCATAATTTCCTGCTCTAAGTTTTGCTGTTTGCTGATGCGGGTATAAATTCCATTGATAGCAAGCAGTTCTTCATTCGTGCCAATCTCTGCAATTTTGCCATTTTCCATAACTATAATCATATCAAGATCTTTCACAGTGGCAATTCTATGCGATATGATGATGGTAGTTCTATCTTTCATAATTTCTTTGAGATTATTAAGAATAATATGTTCGGTTTGAGCATCGACTGCGGATAATGAATCGTCCAAAATTAGAATTTTTGGATTAGTTAGAATTGCTCTTGCGAGGGCAACTCTTTGTTTTTGACCACCTGAAAGAGTAATTCCTCGCTCACCAAGCATTGTTTGGAAGCCCTCTTCGAATGTATTAACTTCATTTAGCAATGCTGTCTTTTTGCAAACTTCTAATACATCATCCATACTTGCATCGGGCTTTCCGAATTTAATATTATTGAGAATTGTATCCGAAAATAGGAAAGACTCTTGTGATACCATCCCGATATTTTCTCTTAAAACGGAAAATGGATATTTTTCTAATTCAATATTATCAAAATATATTATGCCCTCGCTTGTATCGTAAAGGCGAGCAATTAAATTTATCAAAGACGACTTGCCCGAACCAACAGAACCGATTATTCCGAGCGTAGTGCCGGCTTTTATTTCGAAATTAATGCCGCTTAATGAATTATTAACAGTATTATCGTATTTCAATCCAACATTTTCGAATTTGATGCTACCGCTAATTGTAGTGAGCGAACGATCAGTATTGATTGATTCTTCAATTGTTGGCTTTGCGTCAAGAATTTTTCCGAGTCTTGCTGAGGATGCGGCACCTCTTTGAATTAGATTTGTAACCCAACCAATCGCCGCTACGGGCCAAGTCAGCATTTCTAAGTATATGAAAAATTGTATTAATTCTCCAATTGTTGCTTCATTTGCAATTACCAGAGTTCCACCATAGGCAAGCACCGCTATTTGAGAAATACCAATTAGCATCATCATTGATGGCATCATAATACTTTCTAATTTCGCCATTTTCAGATTCTTCTTTTGATATTCTCTGCTAATTGCCGCAAATCTTGACATTTCCAAAAATTCTTTTGTATAAGCACGAATAATTCTTACACCGGAGATCGACTCTTGTGCCTGCGTGGTAAGTTCTCCAAATTGCGATTGAACATCTTTGAAAGTAATGAAAAACTTCTTGCCAAGATAATACGTGAAATATGCGATAATTGGCAAGGGAATCAAGCCTGCTAATGCTATATTTACATTCAATGAAAACATATAGTATAAGGCTAAACCGAATGTTGTGAGCGTGTTTGCAGAATACATTATTGCAGGACCAAGAAATTCACGTGCAGACGGAATATCATTGGTTGCATGAGCCATCAATGAGCCCGTTGGATTCTTATGGAAATAACTAACTGATTGCGATTGGATTGCCTCAATCAAATCTTTTCGAATATCATATTCAATTTCTCTTGAAGCAACTATAATTTTTCTTCTTGTAAGAAACATAAAGTATCCGCTCGACAAAGTTAGAAGCAGAATCAATCCAATATTATATAAAATAATGTTTATTTCAAAGCCGCCAACGCTAATTGTATCCACAGATTTCCCAACTAATCGTGGAATATAAGTTGATGACAGGTTTGAAATAGTCACAAAGAGCAAGCCAAGATATATTTTATTTTTATATTTCTTTAAGTAGGGAATAAGTCTTTTTAATTCTTTCATAAATAAATTATTTTTTGCCAATTTTCATACAAAATACTGTGCTTTAACGTTTAAAAATGAATAGTATTATTTATAATAGAATAATAATTTTCTATCTGTGAATTGCAAATTGATATATTTTGAATATTAATATCTATTTTTTTGCAGAAAGTATGTTTTGAGCAATAGCACCCAAAACTATGAGAATCAATCCGAAAATTGTAGAAATATGAATACTCTCTCCAAGCACAAAGTTGATTATAATTAAGGAAATGAATGGAGATAAGAAGACAATATTGCCGGTTAATGCAGTATTTTCGGAGTATTTTAATGCGTTAAACCACAATAGAAAAGTAATTCCCATTTCAAATAAGCCAACATAAACAGCTGAAATTATGCCGAAATAATTAAAGTCGAAAGATGAAAAGATTAATAAAGCAATTGAAATATATATACTTCCAAAAATGAAATTATATAACATAGCAACTCTTCCATCAGATTTATTTTTGACGCTTATTATCCAATAAGCGCCCCATATTAATGAACTGCCGGAGGCAAGAAAGATGCCGAGCGGACTTTGGAAGTCAATTTGAATGATATTTCCTTTTGTGGCAATCACTACAACGCCGAAAAAACTTACTATAAGGGCGATAAATTGCTTTATATTGATTTTTTGATTCAAAAATATCACAGAAAAAATGGAAATAACAATCACCCAAGTATAATTTAGAGGTTGGGCAAGAGATGCCGGAAGCAAGTCATAAGCTTTGAATAAAACAATATAATATAAAAAAGGATTAAGAAAGCCAAGAAGAGCAGAATGTCTTATTAAATTCAGATTTGGCTTAATCTCATTAATGCTGATGTTGTTTTTAATGATATTGAAAAGCAAAACGAGAGCAATTGCAAAGGTTGATGCAATGCTGGAAATGAATAATAATTGCAAGTAATCCAAATATTTCAAAGAAATTTTGAATGAAACGGCAACTGTTGACCATAAAAGAACAGATGCAACAGCAAAAAGTATTGATTTTGTTTGATTTTTTATCATTATCAACTTCTAAAAATAAAATACACCGCACCTGTAAGGCAAATCCCTGCATATAGATAGTCCATTTTGATCGGTTGATTCATATAAATCATTGCGAATGGTATGAATACCGATAATGTGATCACTTCTTGGAGAATTTTTAATTGTGCAATATTAAATTGAGTAAATCCAATTCTATTTGCCGGCACTTGAAGCATATATTCAAAAAAAGCAATTCCCCAACTCGCTATCGCCGCAATATACCACTTTTTGTCGCTCATATTTTTCAAATGACCATACCATGCAAAAGTC
>JANJUO010000012.1 GCA_024710535.1 bacterium | reverse complement strand
CGGTCGTGTATTCAACAGACAACTTGGCGATTTTAACTCAACAACATATTACGATAAAGTAGTATTTGAAAATCCAACAACTTATTCTGCTTCGCAATACGACAGTTATGGAAACAGGATTTATAATGCTGCAGCAGACTTTGATAAGAACGGCGCTGTAACTCAATCAGAAACTTACGAAGCTTACTATAGATACGTTGAAGATGCTTTGAAATTCAGAGGTAATTTTAGAGCACCAAGAACAGTTACATTCGGTATGTTGTTTAGATTTTAATTAAGTAAATAATAAAATTAATAAATTTAGCATGGAATTTAGTGAGGTAAAAATGCTATTAAGAAAATTTAAAATATCATTATATCCTTTGCTTTTTGCTCTGACAATATTTATGACTTTATCAACATTTGCTGATATTGACAGAACTAAGTTAAGTAAAGAAGAAATGGAAAGTTTGCAAAGAAGTGCACGTGGTGTATTTGATTTGCAAAGAAATACAATTAGTAATATCGATTTTTTCACAACCAATTATGGTATTTTTGGTTTTGATGTTGCTAATTCTGTGGGTGGTACTTTTTGGCCCCGTGGCTCAAACAACCAGTACATTTTCGGTGGTGGTATTTGGTTTGGTGCTCAAAAACAAAAAAGCAAAACTAATCCTGAAAGATATAAATATGTTACATTAACATATAATCCAAACTCAGGACAATCATGGTGCGTACCGGGCAGAATCAAAGAGGGTGGTCCTTTTTCTCCTGAAGCAGCTGTGATGAAATATGATGCAAACGAAACAAAATTGTTTAGAACTTATTTTTCTACTGATTTTACTGCTAATGGCGAACCGCTAAATGCAGATGATGGTGCATCATGGCCTATTTGGGATGCAAGTACAAATACAAATGATACATTAAAAGCAGATAGATATTTTGGATATTATATTCCGTCTAATGCACAAAGAAATAAAACTACTTATTCTAAAGGTCCTGCGTTTATTTCTGCTGAAGACGTTTTTTCTACATTCAAAGATACTGATTTATCAAGATATCCAAACCGTTCTTCTGATGCTGAAAAAGGTTATCCTTTGACGCTTCAGTTCGAGAAAGTTATTTATTCTTGGGGTTTTGGTGAATATCGCGATTTCTTATTCTTGAAATATGAAATTACAAATTATTCTCCTGATACTTTGTATGATTGCTGGCTGGCTCCTGTAATGGACGTTGATATTGCAGAACGTCAAAGAAGTTCCGCAGGTGCTGCAAATGACCGTGCCAAATTCGTTGATTGCGATACTACTTTGAATATGGCTGCTCAATGGACTAACGGTGACCGTGGCGAAAGAGGTAGAGGTTTTGGATATTTAGGATTCGACTTCCTTGAATCACCTTCAGTTATCAAATATTTTGATACAACAAAAGTTGTTAACCCTGAAAATGATAAAGATACAATTTTATACATTACTGAAAAACCAAAAGAACTTTCTCCATCAGACAGAGATTTCGTTAGAAAAGATAAACACGTTTATCAAAATAATGAACAACTTGGCTTGAAAACTTTCAGAAATTGGAGTATTCAAGATGACAGATTGAATGATGAAGATCGTTATAACTTTATTTCTGCCGGTTTGAGAGATGGCGATACTGGTCCTGGCGACAAACGCTTTATGATGGCAACAGGTCCATTCCACATGCGTCCGGGCGATACAGTTAGAACAGTAGTTGGTATTATATTAGCAAATGCTGCTAATGGCTCCGAAGCTGATGGTTCATGTAGCGATATGGGCGAATTAATCAAAAAAGATAAATTTGCTCAAGAAGTTTATGACAATAACTTCCGTGCCCCAACCCCTCCTGCAAGAAGTAATATTATTAAATGGGATTCTCCAAGTGAAGTCAAAGTTAGAACTGAAGGCTTGAATAATGCTGTTCGCATTGTTTGGGACGCAACTTCAGAAGAAACTGTTGATAATAATGAAAGAGGTTTGGACTTTATGGGTTATAGAATCTATAGAGCAAGACGTACAAATCTTGATACTTTTGATGTTAATCAAGTTGCACCAAGTAATGCATACACAAGCGGAAAAAGCCCATTGGGTTGGAAAATGCTTGCTGAATATAGAATGCCAACCCCATTTAGCAAAACAAGTGCTCATCAATTAGCATTGAATAATCCAAAAATTCCTATGCCTGCTATCGACTCGCTTATAATTATTGGTCCTGATGCAGATGCAAGCGGTAGAATTTTGGATTCGATGGCTATCAAAGTTTTGCGTATTGGTAGAAACTTTATTGTTAATACTTTGCCAGTTAATTATAGAGTATCTGGTCAGCCAGACACAATAGTATATTATCATAGAGTTAGAGCTTTGGATACAGCTTTAATTTGGGGTCCATGGGGTAAATATTTCAATAACATTACTCTTTCTGATCCAAGTGTTGTTAGAGATGCAGCAGGTAATTTACAACATAAAGCAAATCCTTATGATTTGTATGATAATAGTGTGAATCCACCGCAAAAAGCAAACTTCTTGATTTGGAGCCCTGGAATGAATAGCCCTGTATTTGATAGTTTGCTTATTGGTACAGTGAAACTCAATCCTGCACTTCATAAATACAATCCATTATTCTTCCAAAGAGTAACAAGACCAATTTCTTTGGCTCAATTTAATGTTTTGGACTCTATTTATCCTGATGGTATTATTAGAGAATTCGAAGTAAAATATAATGAAGAATTAAAACAAAATGAAACAATTTTCAAACAAGTAGATTCTGTGTTATTCTATAATACATTACGCATTGGCGAATTTAATGGTTCAAGAACATATATAATTGATATGT
>JANJUO010000622.1 GCA_024710535.1 bacterium | reverse complement strand
AATTAGTATTAATATAAAATATTAAACATTTTATATGCATTGATTGAAAATTATAAAAAAAATATGATTAATTAAATTGGATGTATATAAAATTATAATAATATTAAAGCAATTTTGAATAAAAATTAAGAAATAGTAGATAGATATGTTTATTCCTACAACCGCTGAAGAGATTCGCAAATTAAAATGGGGGCATCCCGATATAATAATTGTGACGGGCGATGCATATATTGATTGCTCTTACGATGGAGCGGCTGTAATTGGTAAAGTACTTATGAGCAAGGGCTACAAAGTTGGAATAATTGCTCAGCCGGATGTGAATTCTGCGATTGATATTACACGACTTGGCTCGCCGAAACTATTTTGGGGTGTTACCGCCGGCTGTGTGGATTCGATGGTTGCAAATTACACTGCCCTTAAGAAAAAAAAGCATAGCGATGACCTTACTCCCGGTGGCAAAAATGGCATAAGACCCGACCGAGCCTCGATTGTTTATACTAAATTGATAAAAAAGTATTATAAGAATCCCGCTCCAATAATCCTTGGCGGAATCGAAGCAAGCATGAGAAGAATTGCGCATTACGATTACTGGACAGATTCTATCATGCCCTCTATTTTGATTGACTCCGGCGCCGATGCATTAGTCTATGGCATGGGAGAGAAGACCATAATAGAAATTGCTGAAAAGATAGCCGGAATGCGGTATTGGAAAGACACAAGAGGCATTTCCTTTGTGAGTGAATTACAAAAATACGAGAAATATATTCAATTGAACACATTCGAAGAAGTAAAGAATGATAAAAATTTATTTGTTAATATGTTCAATACATTTTATAAGAATTGCGATCCATTTTCGGCAAAAGGACTTGTTCAAAAGTACGGCTCCAATTATGTAGTCCAAAATCCCCCACAACATTTGCCATCCTCCAACGAATTAGACAATTACTATGATTTGGATTTTGAACGTGACGCTCATCCATATTACAAGAGCAAAGGTGAGATCAAGTCGCTCGAAACAATAAGATTCTCCATCACAACACATCGCGGGTGCTACGGCGAATGCTCCTTTTGCAGTATTGCGATGCATCAAGGGCGTAGAATTATCAGCCGTAGTGAGCAAAGCATCATAAAAGAAGCACAAACTATTGCGCAAACTGCGGATTTCAAGGGCTACATTAGTGATGTTGGCGGACCGACTGCTAATATGTATAACAATGAATGTAAAATCAATCAAGAACGTGCGATGTGCGCCACAAAAAGCTGTACTTTTCCCAATGTATGCAGGCAAATGGACATCGATCATAAGCCGCAGATAAATCTTTTGCGGAAAATTGAAAAGATAGAAGGGATAAAGAAGGTCTTTGTTAATTCCGGCGTCCGCTATGATCTGCTGGTCGATGATAAAGCGAGTGGAATGATGTATCTTGAACAGTTGGTCGATAAAAATATATCTGGACAGATGAAAATAGCACCGGAACACAATAGTCCAAAGGTTCTTGCGGCAATGCGGAAGAATAGTAAGTATCTTGTATTATTCAAAAAGATGTTTGATGATATGAATAGGAAAAAGGGACGGAAGCAATTTCTAACTTACTACTTTATGGCGGCACATCCGGGCTGTGGAATCGACGAAATGAATGATCTGGCGTCATTTCTTCGGAAGGAAATTGGCATTTCACCGGAGCAGGCGCAGATATTTACACCTACTCCATCCACCTATTCTACGCTGATGTATTATACAGGATTGGATCCCTTCACAAAAGAAAGAATTTTTGTTGAAAAAGATATGCGCGGCAAACAGCAACAAAAGGATAAGATTACGCATTCGAATAGAAGATATAATCAAAGACCGAAAATGAGCAAATCATCAAATTCAATTGATGCTTTTTGATGGGAAATTGCTGTGCATAAGCTGAAAATTATTTTCTAATAAGTGCAAGTTTTAATACAATAAAAACAAAAGTTAGTCATCATTAATATTTTTATTATAGAAATTGGGAAAATTATTTATGAAGAAAATATTATGGTTTTTGAATATATTAGTATTAATGATTATTGTATCCTGCTCGGATGACAATACAAGTCCCACTTCGTCGAAAGATTACAAAATTGCTGTCATAACCGACATACATATTTATGATGAGTCACTTGGCACAAGCGGGACTGCATTTGAAACTGCCGTTGGCAGAGATAGAAAGATGATAGCTGAAAGTTTTGCAATCTTTGAGTCTGTATTGAATTCTATCAAAAGCTCCGAGCAATCGATGCTCTTCATAACAGGTGACCTAACGAAAGATGGTGAAAAAATAAGCCACGAAAAGGTTGCGAAGATGCTCAAAGAGTTTGAGAAAAGCGGAAAGAAAGCATACGTAATCCCCGGAAATCATGACATCAACAATTATTTAGCGTACGGATATGTAGGCGATAATAAAATACCCACCGAGAAGATAAGCAGTGATGAATTTAAGACAATCTATGCCGACTTTGGTTATAGCGAAGCCATCGCAATGGATCCGAATTCCCTCACATATATATGCGAACCCGAGCAAGGTCTTTGGATAGTTGGAATTGATGCATGCAAATATAGAGAAAATACAGAAAACCGTACGGTAGTTGGTGGCAAGCTCAGTGCGGAGTCTTTGGAATGGATCACGAGTAAGGTGAAAGAGGGAAAAAGCAAAGGCAAGAAGGTCGTAGCACTTTTGCATCATGGATTACTTGAGCACTTTCCCGGCATGAAGGCAATCTTTGCTGAATTTATTATAGATGATAATGAGAATGTGCGTAATGAATTGCTGGAAAGCGGCGTAAACTTAGTATTTACCGGACATCATCATGCGCAAGACATCACTGTATTTAGTCAGGGGAATAAGCATATATTTGATTGCCAAACCGGAGCAACATTATCCTACCCCTGTTCGTATCGCTTTGTTGATCTTAAGGAGAATGATGTTGTTGAAATAGAGTCGCACAAGGTGCAATCGGTGAATTACGACACAAAAGGCAAGACATTTCAAGAGCATGCATATAATTTTTTGAAGGAAGGAGTTCCGGAGTTAGCCAATTATTATATAACGCAATATCTTGGACTGACACAGGAGCAATCAAGGGTTCTGGAGCCAATTGTAGCGCAGACATTGCTCGACTATTACATTGGCGATGAGTCCGAAAGAAAGCCGGCGGACTTATCAGAGCAGATGAAGACATTGAAAACAATTCTTGGAGAGCCGCTTGGAACGATACTCGCCGGGATATTAGAGGGGATTTATTTGGATGATACTCCCGACAATAATGTAATACTAAATCTGAAAACCGGAACAATAATCAAGAAATAGCATAAATGGAATATGTATTATCATTGAGGGAGATGAATTATGCGGTCATTTCGTTGGCATTTAGTTTGCCATTGGACAGATTAAATACTTTTGCTTTGAATTCATCAACTTTGGAAATTGGTAATTGAATAAAGAATTCTACGGAATCAGTGTATATTTCTTGAAAGCTAACGGCGTAATTATCAATCAATTTTTTTATGAGTGAAATATCATTGTATGAGCATTTCACTTGAACTTGTTT
>JANJUO010000611.1 GCA_024710535.1 bacterium | reverse complement strand
AAACAATAAAATTATCAGTTGAAGGATTAAATTTAGTTTTGATTGATTGAATCGAACTATCAAGTGGAGTATATTGATTAATTTCGAATTCATACCAAGAAAATCCCGGTAAATTTTTTAATTCGTCGGCATCCATAATCTCAGCATTAATCACTGGATTTTCGCTGCAGGAATAAATCAAGCCAATGATGGCAAACAAAACTACCGTAAGAATATACTTTTTCATACTTATTTATAATTAGGTGTTAAAAAAAATGCAATATCTAAAAATTTTAGTTTATAACCAAAAAATATATCAGAATTTCGACATAAATTCGATAGTAAATTTATCTTCCCGTTTATTTGTAATGTTGTTATAGTTGTAATCTTCGTAGTTTAATCTAATGTTTGAAGAATTAATTTTGCCAAATGTGAATGTTACTCCGGCAGTCCATCTTGAAATATTAAACTCACCATTTACGATTGGCTTATCAACAATATAATCATCATATCTAAGACCCGGTGTAATATAAGTAAATGGCATATTTTCAACAGGAATATGGTATTGAGCAAATACGAAATATGAGTGAATATCATAAGTAATTAATGAATCTGTTGTTTTTCCTACATATTCCGTCTCAATATTCAAATTTCCATATTTGTAATGCAAACCCACATTATACATACTATTGTCATTTTTATTTAATTGACCAAATGCATAAGCACCTGTTACCTCTAATACTTCCAATGGTTTAACTCTTATTCTTCCAAGAAGGTATTTATGGTCGGAGCGAATATATTTATTGGTTCCCTCGCCATTAAAAATACCGGCTTGAACTGTCAATGGGATTCCGATATTATATTTATAATCCAAAGCAAAGCCAATATCTCGCATTTCATTACTAACATATTTTGATAGAAATGAACGATTCGAAAATGCTAATTCGTGCGGAGAGCGATAGTGATCAATACTAAAAGGAACTTTCATCTGCCCCATAAAGAAACTCAAATTCTCCATTGCTTTCCATTTCACAAAGGCATCGAGCATTTTTATAACCCCATTATCAGATAAATCAACTTCTACTTTGTAGCCAAAATCATCATTGACTATACCTTCCATTTTGAATCTTGCATTTCGAACAACAAATGACGAAGTGTCAGACTCGGGTAGATATTCAATTTTTGCTCTAACAGTTCCACCAACATCTAATTTTGGGGTAACAGTTTCAGAAATTAAAGTGGTAGTTAGAATTACCAAGAGAATAATGATGTTTAATACTTTTTTCATAAACTTTTTTTGTATTGTTTGTTAATAAAAATACTTTTTGTCTTAACATAAAATACAAATATAACAGTTATTGCGGAAATAAGTGTTATTGGAGGCATATACCAACTCCATTTTTCTATTGAAAACCAACTTTTTCCGCCAATGAAAAAATTATGCAATAGAACGAAAAACAATGCTAAATATACTGTTTTGAGATATTTACGAAGATTTTCGTACTTAATTTTTTCTTGAACTTCTTTTTGTGAAATAATTTTCAAAAATAGTAACACAAGAATTGTAAGAATACCAAAAATAATTGCCAAAGTACCAAATATCGAAAAACTCCCTTCGTTATCGAAAAATTTCGGATAAATACTTGGATTGATATTTCTTATAGTCAAGAAAATATGTACTAAAGCAAGGTAGAATCCAAATATTCCAAAATTCTTCTTCTCTTTTATAAATTCCGGCTGAATTTCGTATCCAATAGATTTTATATTCGGCAATAGTGCAGAAAACATCACTGAAAATAATGCTGTGTATGCAATTGATTTATTGATTATAAAGAAAAAAAACTTATCAAAACCAATTTCTTGAGCAATATTATACCTGATTACAGCATAAATTGTCATTAGGAAAAATGGGATACTGTTAATTAATAATACTTTTTTCATTTACTTATTCTTTAACCAAATCCAGTTGCCATCATTATTGTCTATAAATTTACATCGCTCCCAAAAACCAATTGCAGAATGCCTTACTCTGTCAGCAATTATTTTATTAAAATGAGATTTGGAATATTCAACAAATTCCTTCCCATAACCATGCCCTTCGTATTCTGGAAAAATATTGATTGAGTAAATAGTTAAAGAATTTTTTTCAATCAAGCATCTTGCTTTTCCAACTCTTTCGTTATTGAAAGTAATATTTGCCCAATCATATTCTGAATGTTGAACATTTTTTTCGATAAATTCTATTAGTAAATTTTCCATAAAAAATCAATGCTTTAGTTCTTTTTCTAAAATTGGAAAACTATAAACCGGCTCGCCGGAGCTATTGATATTAATTTGACCTTTAAGCTCGATAACCAATCTCTCCATAATTTTCATAACTTTTTCTTTTGTACTTTGTTCAATATTTGCAATAGATAAAATCTCGGACAAACTAACTGCTTTATTTTTGATTTTCACAAAAGCGCCAATCAATTTTTTTCTTATTATGTTCAAATCGCGAAGATTGTTTTTCTTTTTCACGTGAAAAATTCTTAAAAGAGGAATCATAAAAAATGATAAGGAGAATATAAATGGGAAATAACCGATGAATAATCCAATTGATGAAAATCCATCTAAAGAATAAGTAACCAATTCACCATGATCTGTATATGCTAGTTCGGCACCGTTGTTGAAAAATGAAATAATTACAATCGACATTATCAAATTAAACAAATTCATACCTGCAATTGCAAGATTTCTACCTGTTGAATTTCCGGTTAATTCATAAGGTGCCTCTACTTCATTTTCATAGAAAACAATTTCGCCATCTATATTTGTAGCGGCTTTGTTTAGCATATCACGAAATTCTGCAATAACATATCCATCCGGATGAATTGTTAATTCACCTTGAAATTTAACAGCATATTCTGCTAAATGAGATGAAGCAGTATCATAATCAACACCTGTTAATGCAACAATATTCCCTGCAGTAATTCTACCCTTGTTCTTTCTTATAAAAGCTGCTGCTTCTCTAGCGTCATCTAATGGATCATATTTAGGTCTATCAGGTCCAAACACGAAACTATAAACAGAATGAACGAAACTTTTCCCCTTATTCTTTTCTTTTGCATAGGTTCTGTATCTATAT
>JANJUO010000231.1 GCA_024710535.1 bacterium | reverse complement strand
GATGCGCTCGGCGAAGGGGAAATTCAACTGGCGCATCATGTGCCGGAGCGTGGGCTCCAGATAGGGCGCGTCCGAGTTGCAGACGTTGACGGTGAAACTGACGGCAGCGTTCATGGCTTGGGCGAGGCGGAAGTGGAGGCGGGCGGGACGACGAAATTGAGCTTGCTGCGGTTGCGTCCGCGCCAGCGGTGCAGCCGGATCGACAGCGCGTTGTGCAAGCGGTAGAAGGCGCGCAGCGGCAGCGGCAGGCGGCGCGGCGCGGTTTCCAGCGGGTAGCCGCAGTCGGCCAGCGTCGGCCCGGCTTCGCTCTCGAAGACCCGGACCTGCCAGTGGCTCAGCGCGCGCCGCCACTTGCCCTGATTGTCCTGTTTGACGGTCTTGAGTTGTCGCAGTGCATCGGACTGCATAGCCTGTGCCCTTGCATCGACTGCGGGGGCTTGTTCGCCCAGGAAGGCGCAAACGGTTCGTATCGCCGCGTCCTTGTCGTCCAGCACGTCCTCGTAGCGCAGTTCGAGATACTGGCCCGGCGGCAGGGCGCGGCCTTTCGCACGGCAGACGTCCACGTATTTCTGCCAGTACTGCGCGGCGTAGTAGATGTTGTAGGCGCTGAAGTCGTGCGCACGGCCGAACAGCGAAAGCGCCACGTCGCGGCCGTCGCGCACGAGATGGATGAAGCGGGCGTCGGGCCACCATTCGAGCAGGGTATCGAGATGCAGCGCGTAATACGGCGTCTTGTCGCCCCAGCGGGATTTGCCCTGGCCGCGCGCGTTGTGCTCGAAGATGCCCGCGACCACGTCGCGCACGCTGGCGCGGCCTTCGGCGAGAAAGGCTGCGGCCAGTGCCTCGACGTCGAATTTCACGCCATGCAGGTCGGTATCGAGGAATTCGGCGTTGAAATCATGCAGCGTCTGCAGCAGGCGGCGCATGCCCGCGGGCGTGGCGACGTCCGGATAGGCGGCCTGGTTGCGGTGCAGCGGGACGATGAAATGCGATTCGCCGGTCGGCATCGACAGGCCGGGCAGATCGTCGAGGATGAACTGCAGCATGGTCGTGCCCGAACGCGGGGCGCCGACGATGAAGACGGGGCCGGTCTGGGGGGCGGTTGGCGGAGTCATCGGCATAAAGGGTTGAGGGGGTCAGGACGGGGCGCCGCGGCGGCGGTAGCCGATGACGGTACCCAGCGCGTTGGCGGCGTTCATGGCCTGACGGACCAGCGCGGCCTGGCCGGCCGGCAGCAGGCCGAGCGTTTTCAGGCCATGGCGGAAAAACTGGGCGAGCAGGAAAGGCGGAATGCCGAGCACCGTGCGCGGAAAATCCGGCAGCCGGAACTGGCCTTGCCGCAGCCCGGCGCGGTAGTGCAGTTTCAGAAAATAACCGCGCGTCAGTTTCCAGGCGTCGACCGCGTGCAGCACGGCCATGTCGGGCCGGTAGCGGATGCGCGCGCCCAACGCGAGCAGCGCGCGCAGCATTGCGGCGTCCTCGCCGCCGCCGACGTCGGCGCCCTCCCGGTTGTAGCGCGCGTCGAAGCGCAGCTCGGGGTAGGTGCGGAACAGGCTCATGGCGTAGGCAGTGTTGCCGCTCCACACCGGCATCGTGTCGTTCTCGATCCAGCGTGGCGCATCGCCGTGGTCGAGCCGGCCGAGAAAACCCGCGATCTCGTCGTCGAGCCAGGCGGGACGTGGGTGCGGCGAAAAGTCGATCTCGATGCGCCCGCCCACGCATTGCGCGCCTTCGCGCACGATCGCGTCGCAAGCGGCGCGCAGGAAGCCCGGTTCCGGCAGCTCGTCGTCATCGATGAAAACCAGAATGTCGCGGTCGAGCGCCTCGCTCAGCGCCCGGTTGCGGGCCGGCACGATGCCGGGCGCATGTTCGGTGACGACGCGCAGCGGCGCGCCGGGCAGAGTTTGAAGCCGGGCGAGCACGTCGAGCGTGTCGTCGGGGCTGGCGTTGTCGACCGCCAGAATCTCGAACGGGATCGGGCAGTCCTGCGCGCGCAGGGCGGCGACCAGTCGGTCGAGCCGGTCGGCGCGTCGGAAGGTGCAGAAGGTGACGGTAAGGGTGGGCATGAAGTCACAGCGAGTCGCGTGCGTTGCGGCGGGCGTCGACCATCCGGATCAGCGAATCGAACAGGGACGCAGGCAAGAAGCTGGCCAGGATGTACTTGGCGTCGCGCGCCTTCCAGTCGGCCTTGCGCGCGGCGCGGCGGAACAGCCGGCGCGAGGAGTCGAGGTCGCGCCGCCAGTGGCAGCGGTAGGCCTCGGGCAGCAGCGAGCCGTAGAGGCTGGCGTCGCGTTCGGCGCGGTCGAGGTGGGCGACCTGTTCGGGATAATGGCGGACGAAATCCTCGCGCACAGCGATGGCGTCGAATACCTGGCGCCAGCGTGGAATATGCGCCGCGCCGCGCGGGTAGTGGCGGTAATACGCCAGCACTTCGGGTACGCGCACGACCGTCGGCTGGGCGGCGAGCATGCGCAGCCACAGGTCGTAGTCCATCGCGGTGGGGCGCCGTTCGGAAAAGCCGCGCAGCGCGTCGAGCAACTGGCGGCGGATCAGTACGCCGTTGATCGGCCAGGGGCAGGCCTTGAGGAACAGCGCGGCGGCGTCCTCGGCGGCGTAGTTCGGCGGAATGTAGAGCTGGGTGTTCAGCGCCAGTTCGCCGACGTTCTGCCAGCCGCAGTAGGCGACGTCGGCGTGGCTGGCCTGCATCGCGTCGTGGAGTCGGCGCAGCGCATCGGGATGCCAGGTGTCGTCGGCATCGAGAAAGGCGATGAAGTTGCCGTGCGCATGCGTAAGGCCGTGATTGCGCGCCGCGTAGGGGCCGCTGTTGGTCTGATGCAGCACGAGCACGCGGTCGGGGTGCGCTGTCGCGAAGCGTTCGAGGATGGCTTCGGAGCCGTCGGTCGAACCGTCGTTCACCACGACCAGTTCGATGCGCGGATAGCGCTGGTCGAGCACGCTGGCGATCGCCGCTTCGACATGAGGCGCGGCGTTGTAGCACGGCATCACGACCGAGATGAGCGTGGGGTCGAAACTATCCATGAGATACCGGTTTGTTCTTGTCTCGTCTTTGCAGCAGCGCGCGGTGCCAGGCTTCGGGCAGCAGCGCGGGCAGCATGTAGGTCCAGTCCCGGAGTGTGCCATAACCCCGCCGCATCACGGCACGGAACAGCCGGCGCGCCGTCGCCAGATCGCGCTTCCAGTAGCTGGCGTAGGCCTGCGCCAGCAGGGTGCCCAGGGTCAGTTCGCGCACCTGGCGCCGGCCCAGCCGGGCGCGGAATGCCGGATGCGCGTCCAGATAGTGCCGCTGCGCGAGCAGATGCTGCAAGGCGGCGCGGGCCTTGTCCGCCGAGGCCTGCGCGCCGCCGTGAAAGTGGTAATAGACGAGCACCTCGGGCACGCGCACGATGGGCTCCGGAACGGCGACGCGCAGCCAGAGCGCGTAGTCCTCCGCGTTGCGCAGGTGGGGATCGAAGCCGCCCGCCGCCTCGACCGCACTGCGCCGCACCAGCGCGGCATGGATCGGCCAGCGGCAGCGTGCGAACAATGTCGCCGCCTTGTCCGCGTTCTCGTAATCCGGCGGTACGAAGGGCTCGCCTTGCCCGCCCGGCAGGCCGAGGTTCTGCCAACCGCAATAGGCCAGCGCGGCTGCGGGCGCGGCCGTGAGCGCCGCATGCATGCGCGCCAGAAAATCCGGCGACCAGGTGTCGTCGGCGTCGAGGAAGGCGAGGTATTC
>JANJUO010000590.1 GCA_024710535.1 bacterium | reverse complement strand
ATAACAAATACTTAATCTAATATATTTTTTTAAAATTTCAATAGAAATTTTTAAATTTATAAAAAATTTTAGATAAAACAATATGATAATTTAGGCATAATGAAAAATATTAACATTATTTATCAACATTATTATGATTGTTTTTTGAAAAGTTAAATAAAAACCTTAATTTTGCACTTATGTTTTTTTGAATTTGTATAAATTAATTTTTTGAAAATAATATATTTCTAAATTATAAAAGTGATTACAGGATTAACCAAATGAGAAGAGAAGGACAAATTGTTCAGGTAATTGGACCGGTTGTTGACGTTCAGTTTCCCGGAGGCAACATCCCCGCAGTATTAAACGCTCTTGAAATTCCAAGACTAAATATCGAAGACGGTAAAGAAGAATTGCTGATTTGCGAAGTTCAGCAGCATCTTGGTGAGGATAGAGTTCGTTCTGTAGCAATGGAATCTACAGACGGATTGGTAAGAGGTATGACAGTTTATGATACCGGCGAACCTATTGCAATTCCGGTAGGTCCGGAAGTTTTGGGCAGAATGATCAATGTTACCGGTCATGAAATTGATGGAAAGCCAAAAATTGTAACAAAAATGAAATCTCCAATTCACCGTCAGGCACCTGCTTTCGATACTTTGATCACAACTCGTGAAATGTTCGAAACCGGAATCAAAGTAATTGACTTAATTCAGCCATTTACAAAAGGTGGAAAAACCGGTTTGTTTGGTGGCGCTGGTGTTGGTAAAACGGTTATCATTCAAGAATTAATCCATAATATCGCAAAGCACCACGGCGGTTATTCTTGTTTCGCTGGTGTAGGTGAACGTACTCGTGAAGGTAACGACTTGTATCTTGAAATGCAAGAATCAGGCGTTATCGATAAAACTGCTTTGATATTTGGTCAGATGAACGAGCCACCGGGCGCACGTTCAAGAGTTGCCCTAACAGCATTGACAATTGCTGAATACTTCAGAGATATAGAAGGTAGAGACGTGCTTTTGTTCGTTGATAATATCTTCCGTTTTATCCAGGCGGGTTCGGAAGTATCAGCATTGCTTGGTCGTATGCCTTCTGCGGTAGGTTATCAGCCAACTCTTGCAACAGAATTAGGTGCCTTACAGGAAAGAATTGCATCTACTACAAAAGGTTCTATTACTTCTGTACAAGCGGTTTATGTGCCTGCTGACGACTTGACTGATCCAGCTCCGGCAAATACATTTACTCACCTTGATGCCAAGACAGTATTATCAAGACAAATTGCCGAGCTTGGATTGTATCCTGCGGTTGATCCATTGGATTCAAGTTCCAGAATTATGGATCCGCTCGTATTGGGTGAAGATCATTACAATACAGCAATCAGATGCGTTCGTACATTGCAAACATATAAAGATTTGCAAGATATTATCAATATCCTTGGTATGGAAGAGCTTTCTGATGATGATAAATTGGCAGTAAATCGCGCCAGAAAAATCCAGAGATTTTTCTCACAACCATTCAGCGTTGCTGAGCAATTTACCGGATTTGAAGGCAGATATGTTAAGGTTAACGATACTGTTGCGGGATTCAAAGCAATTCTAAATGGTGAATGCGATGATATTCCAGAAGGTGAATTTGCATACAAAGGTACAATTGACGAAGTATTCGATAATTGGAAAAAGAAAAACGGCTAATATTTGTTTAAGTTTATAAGCAAAAAATATGACAAATAATAAATTTTTGAGTGTAGAGATTGTTACTGCACAAAGTGTTGTTTACAAAGGTGAGGCAAGTTCTGTTTCGGTACAGGGTTCGCAATCTCCATTCACAATATTGGTCAATCATAGTCCGATTGTATCCTCTTTGGATGATGGAATACTTAAGATAAAAGATGTAAATGACAAAAAATTGATGTTTATAACAAGTTCAGGTTTTGTTGAAGTGAACAAAAATGTTGTTTCTGTATTGGTTGAATATGCGGAAAATATTGATAAATTTGATGTTAATTTGATTAACAAGCAAATTGAATCTGCAAAAGAAAAATTAGCCGCAGCGGAAACCAAAGCAGAAAGTGATTCTGCCAAAAAAGCAATAAAAATGCTTGAAAGCAGACTCAAAACATATATGTATAACAATAACAGTATTAATTAAATTTTTTAATTTATTTATTGTAGTTTGAAATGAGGCGTCTCAAAAGTATGAATTTTCATTCAATTTAAAGTTATATAATTTTAAATCACAAAAGAATGCAAAGAATATACTTTTGAGACATTCTCTTTTTAAAAAAGATTGTAATTATGATTCAGAATAAAATTGCTTATGAAGGAATTACTTATGATGATGTTTTGTTGATTCCTGCATATTCGGAGATTCTTCCACGAGAAACTGATATCCGAAGCAGATTAACAAAAAACATTTCTTTGAGTATTCCATTTATTTCTGCCGCTATGGATACTGTTACCGAAGCCCCAATGGCAATTGCTCTTGCAAGAGTTGGTGGCATTGGTGTGATTCACAAAAATATGTCCATCCAGCGTCAAGCTCAAGAAGTTGATAAAGTGAAGCGTTCAGAAAGTGGTATGATAAAAAATCCTATAACTTTATCTGCCGACAAAACCGTTGCCGATGCTTTATTGTTAATGAGCAGATACCATATTTCCGGTATTCCTGTTGTTGATGAAAAAAATAAACTAATTGGCATTATCACTAATCGTGATCTCAGATTCAAACCGGATCCAACTGAGTCTATATTCGATGTGATGACAACAGAAAATCTAATTACCGTTCCTGTGGGTGCTACACTTGAATCTGCAGAAAAAGTACTTCAAGAGCAGAGAATCGAAAAACTTCCTGTTGTTGATGAAAATTTTATTCTGAAAGGTTTGATTACTTTCAAAGATATTCAGAAAAAGAAACAATATCCTAATTCGTGCAAAGATGATTCCGGAAGATTAAGAGCAGCAGCAGCTTTAGGTGTTTCAGGTGAAACTTTCGAGAGATTAGAAGCATTGGTTCAGGTTGGGGTTGATGTCGTATTTGTTGATACAGCTCACGGTCACTCAAAAGGGGTGATTGATACAGTAAAAAAAATCAAAAATCTTTATCCAAATCTTCCTGTAGTTGCTGGAAATATTGCAACAGGAGAGGCAGCACAAGCACTTATTGATGCTGGAGCTGATTGTTTGAAAGTTGGTATTGGTCCTGGATCTATATGCACGACAAGAATAATTGCCGGAGTTGGAGTTCCCCAATTATCAGCAATTATGAATGTTAGTGATGTTGCCGCAAAATTTGATATACCTATTATTGCAGATGGCGGTATTAAGCAAACAGGAGATGTTGCAAAAGCATTTGCAGCTGGAGCAGATTCTGTGATGTTGGGTAATATTTTTGCAGGACATGAAGAAAGTCCTGGCGAAAAAATAATTTATGAGAGAAGAGCATATAAAGTATATAGAGGAATGGGTTCAATTGGAGCTATGGGGCAAGGCTCTGCAGATAGATATTTTCAAGATGTTGAGGATGAAATTTCGAAATACGTTCCAGAAGGAATCGAGGGAAGAGTTCCATTCAAAGGCAATCTTGACGAAACTATCTATCAATTAACAGGCGGTTTACGTTCTTCGTTGGGATACTGTGGATGCAAGAATATTCAAGAAATGAAATCGAATGCAAAATTTAACAGAATAACAAATGCAAGTTTGAGAGAGTCGCATCCACATAACGTGAACATTACAAAAGAATCACCAAATTACTTTGTTTAATTAATTTATAAAAATAGTTTATGGCAAAACAAGAAACAACTATGGAAAAAACGAATAAATATCCAAAGATGATAGATAAAAGATTGGAGCAGATGAGATTTTCATTTGCTGATGAGCATAAGGTAGAGGCAATTGCCATAACATTTATGCCAAATATCAGATATCTGACAAATTTTTCCGGCTCTTCAGCAATTTTATTTATTTTAGAAAATGAAATTCATTTTGTTACTGACGACAGATATGAAGAACAAATCAAAGATGAATTGTATGATTTGCCTAATATGACAATTCACATTACTCGTCATCCATGGGAATACATGGTTGAAAATGAATTATTCTCTAAAGTTGAATCTATGGGATTCGAAGCAGATTGGATGCCTTATGCAGAAGCTGTTGAAATCAGAAACAAAATCAGACCAATAAAATTCAAACCAGCTACAAATTTGGTTACTCGTTTCACGCAACCGAAAGATCCTGAAGAATTGAATTATTTCAAGCAATCAATCAAAATCACCGAAGATACGTATGCAAAAATGCTTGAAATCATTAAGCCGGGTATGTCCGAAAAAGAAATTGCTATGGAACTTTCATACCAAGCAAGACAATTAGGTTCCGAAGGTGAGCCTTCTGAAATTATTGTAATCAGTGGTCCTAGATGCGGTATTGTTAATGGCTCTCCAAGCGAAAGAAAAGTCAAGAAGAACGATATTATTATTATGGATTTTGGCTCAAGAGTGAATGGATTTGGTAGTGACATTTCTCGTACAATTAAATTAGGTTCTGTTTCGAAAGACCAAAAAGCAATGTACCAAATATTACGTGAAGCTCAGAAATTAGCAATAAAAAGCGTAAGACCTGGCATGAATGGAAGACATTTGGATAGTATAGCTCGCAATGTCATCAAAAAAAGCGGTTATGGCGAATATTTCAAACATGACTTAGGGCATGGTGTTGGCTTGAGATCGGTAGAAGAGCCGTTGATTACACCTCGCTCTGATAGTTATATGATTCCTGAAGATTGTATTATCGGTATCGAACCGGGCATTTATTTACCGGATAAATTTGGTATGCGTGTTGAAGAAGTAGTATTAGTAACAAAATCTGGCGGCGTGATTATATCAAATTCACCAGACCAAATAGAAGCAATTTTATAATAACGACTGCAGAAAAATTGGAATCAGATTCAGAAATAATTATTAAGGAAAATAATGCGCTTGTTATAGCGTATTATTTTCCCCCAATGGGTTTAAGTGGTGTTCAACGCACCTTGAAATTTGTAAAGTATCTTATTCATTACGGTTGGAATCCAATTGTTTTAACGTCTGAAACGAATGACTATTATGCTTATGATGAAGCATTAACCGAAGAGTTAGACAAATTAAATATCACAGTTCTCAAAGCTGGAAAAGTTTCCAAAAAAAAATCAAAACCAAGAAAATTTCCTTCATATTTTATGCAAAAATTAGGGCGAGCATTTTTGCAAACTTTTTTATTGCCTGATTCAAAAATTTCTTGGAAAAAATATGCTGTTGAAAAGGCAAAATTCCTTTTTGAAAATCATAAAATTGATGTTATTTTTTCAACTGCACCACCATATACAGATTTTTTGGTGGCAAAAGAATTATCCGATAAATACAAGGTTCCATTTATAGTTGATTATCGTGACACTTGGGTGGATAATTCTTTCAATTTTTATCCAACTCCTTTTCATAAAAGTTATCATATAAAACTTGAGAAAGAAATTCTTACTTGTGCATCCAAAATTATTGTTACAACCCGCTATTCAAAGGAAACTATTCTAAAAAGATATAGATTTCTTTCACATAATGATGTTGTTATCATTCCACATGGCTATGATAAAGAAGATTTCGAAAATCGACAAGTTGTGGCTGACAAAAGCAAATTTGTTATTACACATTCTGGATTATTTCAAGATAATCGAACACCCAAATATTTCCTTAAAGCATTATCAAACTTTATTAAAAAACATCCTGAATTTAAAAGTAAAATCTCTGCAAAATTCATTGGATTGATGCGAAAAAGTCATTTAAAATTCATCAAAAAATATAATCTTATCGACAATGTTGAGATTTTGGGATTCAAAAATCACTCCGAAACTATTGATGAATTAATGAAATCTGATGTTTTATGGTTAATGATGTTTGATATTGATCGCTCTCCCGGAAAATTATATGAATATATCGGCTCGGGGAAACCGATTCTCATTTCTTCGCCAAGCGGAAATATGAGACAAATTGCATTAGATTCGAAAGCCGCAATTGCCACTGAACCAAAAGATATAAAAGAAATCGAAGCGGCAATCGAGACATATTATAACCAATGGGCTAATGGAAATTTACCGAAAATTGATCCTAAATATGCAAAAAATTTTGATAGAAAATTGCTCACTAATGATTTGGCAAGAGAATTATCGCTTGCTTCTGCTTTCAATTAAAATTATAAATTTCAAAACTTGAACATTTGATTCTAATTTCTTATATTAGAATTTTTTTAATTTACTAAAATTAATAATTTATTTTATTAGTATTAATTGTGAAATGAGGGTGTTATGTTTTGGTATGAAGATGAAGTTTTAAGGGTTGAAAAGGGATTTAAAGTATCAGAAAAAATTAGACCCGCTGTATTTTATGGTAGCGGAACGATTAATTTTTGGAAAAATATTTCTAAAGATTTGGACGATTTTAACGTATTCAATGCAGGTTTTGGTGGTTCGACTGTTTCTGCATGCTGTTGGTTTTATGAAAGGTTGGTCAAGCCAATGAAGCCTTCTTCTATCATTCTGTATGCTGGGGAAAATGATCTTGGTGATAATCGTCATCCTGAAGAAGTTTGTATGTTAGTTAAATTTTTCATCGACCGATTACGCGAAAATTATCCGGATATACCATTTACTTTTATTTCGATAAAGCCCTCCCCTGCTCGTTGGCACATAATTGATAGAATTAATTATACAAATGAAATTGTTAAATATATGATTTCATTCGAAAATAATGCCTTTTATCTGGACGTTCATTCTTCTATGATAGATAGATACGGTCATCCTAATCCCTCTTTATTCAATGATGACGGATTGCATCTAAGTTACGAAGGTTATGAATTATGGAAAAAATTTATATTAGAAAATAGAAATGTTATTTTTAGAACTTAATTTTATGAGGATTTTATGAAAAAATTATTTTTTTTGCTTCTTATTGGAGCAACTCTTGCTACTTTTGCACAAAAAGATGAAGAATATGATTTTGATGGTATTTTGCGCAAAATAAGTTTTGGTGGTGGTTTGAATGCAAAATTGGGCTATAATATCAGTGATTTGCCTTATGATATTGGTAGTGGAATAAACGTTGGCTTCGATATTGATGCTATTTATTATATGCCTATGTCTGATGATAAAGAAAGCGGTTTGATGATTACTGCAAGTTATCATAGTTATCCATTCGGGCTTACTTTGAAAAGTATTGCCGGTGATATTTCACAAACACATAATTATACTTATCTTGCCATAGGTGGCGATTTTGTTTATAACAATCTTATGGCTGGAATTAATCTTGGACTGTTCCCAATAAGCGGCTCCAGAACCGAAAGTGGAAATTCTTTCGAACTTAACAGCAGTCTGATGGGCACAACTATTGATGCACGCATTGGCTATATGTATAATATATTCGAGGATGAAGGTAGTTCTGCAAATCTTGTTGGTAGATTATCTTATACAATTTCACCAATTTATAAAGAAAATCTTACCGGAATCAGAAACGAAGTTACAAGCGAAACTATGCAATACAATTTCACTCCATTAACATTATCCGTTGGAGTTAATTATCTTTTCAAAATGGAATAAAGTCAAAAGATGAGCGAACAAGTTAGAGAGATGTTTTCTGGAATTGCAAGTAAGTATGATTTGCTTAATGATATTTTATCCTTTGGAATTCATCATAGATGGCGGAAGAAGACTGTTAAACAGGCAAATGTCAAAGAAAATTTCAGAATTCTCGATACGGCATCAGGTACCGGCGACCTTGCATTTGAATTTTACAATAAATTAGATGGCAAATGTGAAATTATAGCCACTGATTTTTGTGAGGATATGCTTGTTTTGGCGGAAAAAAAAGCTAAAGAAGCGAATTACAAACTAAATTTTCAGATTGCTGATGTTATGATTTTGCAATTTCCTGATAATTTCTTTGATGTAACAAGTATTTCTTTTGGCATTAGAAATGTCGATGTACCAGAAAAAGGTGTTTCTGAGCTTGCACGAGTTACCAAGCCGGGCGGAAGAGTTGTCGTTCTGGAATTTGGTCAGGCAAAAGGCATATTTGGAAAAATTTATGATTTATATTCTCGTTTCTATATGCCATTT
>JANJUO010000583.1 GCA_024710535.1 bacterium | reverse complement strand
GGTTATAAAACCAGAATTTATTGTTACCAAATCATGCATACTATTTTCGGTAAAATACAAAGAATAATATAGAAGAAAAATAAAAAAAATGATTATTAAGTTTCCTCCAATTAAAATATCTTTATTGTTACCAGGATTATCCCAATTGAAAAAGAACAGATATTTTCTTATAATTTCTTTCATATTTTAAACCACATCATCAAATTTTCTAATAAATTCATTTAATTAACATCGGTTAACCTTCGATTTTAACATCCCTTTTAAAATCAATAAGTTAATTGTTTAAACTACTCCCCATATTTCAGACCACAAAATTAGTAAGTTTATTAATTATAATCAAATATATCTAAAATTTATTGTCAATTTGAATGTTGATTTTTTAACTAAGTATAGTTGTTTCTGAATTATTCTAAATCGAAACAAACAACAAATTCAAAGATTTGATTACTTCGTGAAATTTTTCTTCTTTAAGTATGCTGAATTTTTTGATTACTTTGCTTTTTACTTGTGGTGAATAATTTGCTGGTTTTGATAATAGATTTTTCGGGCATTATAGCATATTCTAAATCAGTATCGTCTATTTGAATTGAATATTCATCTTTAAAAATTTTACTTGTTATAGCAACAACAATAATATCGTCGTTGATTTCATTGAATTAATTATTACTAATTATCAAAATAGGTCTTTTCTTAATTGCAGACAAATCACTATATGGAAACGGTAATAAGACGATTTCTCTTTGTTTATACATTATTCCAAACATCTCCATTAGATTCCCATTCTTTCATATTATCTATTGTTATTTCAGTTAAATCTTCAGTAAAATCGCCCATATAAAGTCCATATTTGCTTTCATAAAGCAAATCAATCATTAAATTAATTTTCTGTAGTAATTCTTGATTTTTAAGCAATACAAGTTCACTTTGCAATTTTATACTCATTAATTGGTATGCTAATTGTATTCATAGATTTACCCTTTTTAAAAAATGTAAGAAGAAAAAGTAATTGAATTATTTTATTCCAAGCATACTGAAACGGTCTATAACTTAAATACTTCTCCCACATTGCTCAGGACAGAGGAATCGTCCTAAGTCTGCATCGTACATTATTGCAGGTATTGCTTTCCACTACTCTGCCGCTATCATTAATCACCAATGCCGCAGACCACAATGCATCATAAATATTGTTGAATTATTCATATTGAAAAATTTCAATTGGAATATATTTTTGATAATGAAAGAAATCTTTATCCAATGTAAAAATTGGTGATTTGTAATGTGTTGAAACAGCACAGATTAAAAAATCAATATGAGAGCCCTGAATGCCATTTTTACGGCAAATATTGAAATACTCTGCAGCTTTTATGTAGATATTAGTTGAAATTACAAAATCATTAAAAACACTAAGGGCTTCTTTCAGATTATCAAATGTTACTTCTGATGATATTCCGGATAAAATCTCTTGCCGAATTGCACCAATCATTACTATAGAATCAGAATCAATTAAATAACTCAATCTGTGTTTAATTAATTGATCCATCTCAGTTTCTGTCCTTTTTCGCAACACTATAGACCAAACAGATGTATCAACCAATACTATCATTTCTATGCCTTAATGCTTTATAATCATAATCTTCAAAAAACTCAACCTTACCAAAAAAATCTTTAATTTTGGTATTATTTTTTATTAGTTTTTCAGATAATATTTGATTAAAGATATAATTTATATCATCAGAATTATATAGTAAGTATAATTCATCAACAATATTGTCGTTAATGTGTATGTTTACTTGCATTTTCCCTTCACAAAAATTATTCTCAAATTGTAAAACGCAATAGTTTATTATTTATTATTTTGAAATGAAGTAAATTGTTTAATCGTATTTCCTTACACCATTCTCTCCTAAATTGCTCTCTGAGACCTTCTCTTTTCTGATATAACAGGTTGATTTATTAAACGCTATGCAAAAACGAGTCTCCCTTTTGGCTCAGGAATAACAACTTTGAATTCCTTTGCTGTTTCCAACCATAATTCTTTAGCTTCATTTACATTTTTAATTGCATCATATTCAGTCTCGCCATGAGCAATGCATCCGTTCAATTCAGGTATTTCTGCAACAAAACACAAATCTGCTTTGCTGAAATACAATATTATTTCATAATTATACATTTAAAATATTTCCTCTTTATATTCAATTAACATCATTCTTACTTGTTTGATTTGATAATTTTTGGCTAAATCACCGTCTTTTTGTAAATTCAACATTTTGGGAATACCTTCTTTTCTGAAAATATGATGACTACCTTTGATACGCATTTCAAATCCAAAATGAACCAACAAATTACAAATATCATTAAATCTAAAATTATTATCTGATTTTCCCAGCAACAACTTTTCTATAAATTTTTCGATCTGACTCATAAGCACGTTTGCAATTAAACATCAAATTTTATTGACGAACAATATAATAAGTATTTTACATGAAGTATTATTCATCATAAATCTTTAATTAATCCAAATAGATTCGTTGATCAGCCAATTATTCTTTTTTAATAAATTAAAAGTTATTTTTTGTTTACCAAACTCAATGGAAATTTTAGCTTTATTGGAAGCCATAAGTTCAAACTGAATAAAATCAACATAATTAGCTGGTAAATCATATCTGATTTGTCCAACATATTTAGTATAAATATCTGTTTTCTTTAATTGAAAAGAAACATTTATTTCTTTGAGAAAATTAACATTTGGAATGATAACTTTTTGATGTTGAGTCACAAATCCTAAGCTATCTTGTTCTACTCTCTCGATTACCATTTTAATAATTTGTATTGTATCATTAAAATTATATTGTTCATAATAAAATAACTTTGAATTAATTTTTTTTAGTTTCAATTCGTTATTGACATTTTTATTATAACAAAACCATAAAAGGGCTATTGAAATTCCTAATAAAAAAAACACTAAAATTGACAATAATTTATAATTATAAAAATTTCTATCTTCAATCATTTACTGAATTTCTCCACAAATTTTGAATCAAACTTTCTTTCTCCATAATTCGAATATTTCTACCTATGTTTTTCTCTTTTCTAATGATGCTGATGTCTTTCTTTGAACAACTAAGCAAAAACGAGTCTCCCTTTTGGCTCAGGAATTTCTCTACCCATCAATTTTGCTGTTTCTAACCATTCTGATATAATTATATCAACATTTGATAGAGCTTGAAAATAAGTTTCACCATCTGCCATACACCCTGGTAATTCAGGAACACTGGCAATAAACGCATTATCTTCATCACTCCAATAAATGATTATCTCATATTTATACATTTCGTCCCTCATTTAATTTATATTTTATAATAACATTTCTTATTTGTTTCACTTGATAAGCTTTTGCTTTGCTTCCATTGGGTTGTATGTTTAAGATTTCATTTACATTCTCCGCATAAAATATAAAATGATCACCTTTAATTCTTTTATTAAATCCCAGTGATTCTAATAATTGAACTATTTCATTGAATCTAAAATTATTATCTGATTTTCCTAACAACAACTTTTCAATTATTTTTTCGATCTGGCTCATAAGTACGTTTAATGATTAAACATCAAATTTGAATGACGATAATTATTCATTTTATTTTACTTCTCCCACATTGCTCAGGACACAAAAAGCGACCCAAAATTTGAATCGTATTTAAAGTTATTATATGCTTTATATTGATTGCTTTCCACTACTCTGCCACAAATACTAAAATAATCAATTGTCAATCCAAGTGCTTTAATAATGCATAATAATAAACTAATTTATGATTAGGAACATTTAATCTTTTTTAGATAAATTCATTTCAAAAGATTAAATGGCGGATTAATGAAAAAAAACCTGTTAAAATAATTTAACAGGTTTTTTTGAAATTGAATTTACTATTTAATTATTAAATAGTTTGAACCTTTATATTTTTTACCTTTTGATGCCTTTTCTATTGGCATTGGCTTCTTAGGGTCAACTTTTCCATTTGCTTGAACAGTGAATCTATCTTCGGTTATGCC
>JANJUO010000575.1 GCA_024710535.1 bacterium | reverse complement strand
AATTGGAATTAAATATCTGGCATTTAATAAATTATCAAAGCCATCGAGCATCAAAGCAAAAACAGCTCCATTAAAAAGAACATTGCTCAAAATTGAAATTATTATTGGCAAAATCATATATTTTAATCTCAAATTACTACGTTTGGATACGGAAGCACTCGCAATAATAATCATCAAAGCAACCCATAAAAGATTGAGCCAAACTGAATTAAATTTGAAAATATACTTAAGATAAAATCCAACAAATACCAATTGTAGTGCCATTCTTCCAAAACTAATAATTGTATCTTTTACCAATCCTGTTTTATACTTTTGCAAAATCAAAATTGGAATTATCAAAGTCATTAATCCAAAAATCAGACCAATCCAACTTATATCAATATTATTCATTTTTCAACTCAACATTTCTCGAACAATATTCAATCCATTCTTTATCATGAGTAATTGATATAAGGCATTGATTTTCAAGGGACAATATGTAATTTGCAGCAAGCAATTTACTTTCTTTATCCAATGCCGAAGTAGGTTCGTCAAGTAAGATTATTTTTCTGTTTAATAATTTAGCAATTATTAATGCAATTCTTTGCTTCTCGCCACCGGAGGCAGAATTGAACGGATTATCAATTATAGAAAAATCCAAATTCAATTTCGAAAATTCAATTTCAAGTATTTTTTTATTGATTTCAATTTGCTTGTTGTGTGAAAATAGGAATGGTTTTTTGATTGACTCAAATACAGTTCCAGAATCTATTACATTATAATTTTGAGGTAAATATGCTATTTCTTTGCGGATTTTGGAGCAATTATTAGAATTCAATTCTTCACCCAAAATAAAAATATCACCTTCATCTTGCTTATAAAATCCCAAAATCAAATTGAAAATGCTCGACTTTCCACCTCCTGAAGCGCCTGTGAATGCAATACTTTCATTTGCTTTAACAAATAGATTAAACTTCCGAAGCAGCCATTTATCGTTATAAAACAATCCAATATTTCTTAGTTCAATCATACATTAATTTTCCAATTCATAAAAATTAGAAAGAATATCCGACAATCATTCTGAAATTATTATAATTCAAGGAGTTTCTGCCACTTGTTCGCACAGTATAATCAAATTCGGCAAAGTAATCTGAGCCCAACAAAAGTCTTGAGCCAAATCCAAATGCAATATAATCTTCTTGAACAACATCTTTGCCATAATACAAAAGTTTTGTATTTTCAAAAGAATCTGTACTTCTAACAATATCGATAAAACCTCGAATAAAAGTGCCTTCTACACTTTCATAATTAATTGTGAAAGTGCCTTGAATTTGATTTTTGAAATCTTCTGTTCTTAAATAATACTTTGCGGCAAGTCCTAATTTTATTTTTGAGAAATCATATCCGGCATAAGCTCCAAAAATTGTAGCAAATGCGCCATCGCTAAGAAATGATATTGATGAATCAAGCTGGCCGGACTCTCCGCCAAATGGAATTTGTAATTCTGCTGATCCCGCATAATTGAAATTGCCTAAAGTATACACAAAAACACCACCAACTGATATGTAATCAATTTTATTCATAGTTTTGGATTCTCTTGCGGCATTGCTTAATGAGCCAATTTGCCTACCAAGACTATCGTATATAAATTTTGTAAGATATTTTTCAGATAGATTGTAAATTGAAAATGGTAATTCAGATTTCAAATAGATATTTGGAGCCAATTTATAATTAAAAGCTAATTCGAAAGTAGTTTTTTGCAATTCAAAAATAAATTCTCTGTGAATAAATTCTTTGTTTACTGTGTCGTAGAATGTTGTTGAATCCCATATAGTTGTAATGAAACCACCATTCAGATCATAAAAGCCGGATGCAGAGCCACTTTGATAACTAAATGATATAGAATGATCATAAGTTTTCAATTTTGTGGGTTCTTTCGGTCTTCTTTGAGAAAAAGAAACTACAGACGAACAAATTATTAGAATCAAAACTATAAACTTTTTCATGAATTTTCCGAATAATAATTAAAATTAAAAAGGTAATTTGCTTAAATCAACATTACCACCCGAAATAATAATTCCAACTTTTTTGCCTCTGAATTTTTCAGGATTATCCAAAACTGCGGCAAAAGTTACTGCAGAAGACGGTTCAATAATTATTTTCATTCTTTCCCAAATTAATTTCATTGCTTTAATAATAGACTCTTCAGAAACAGTAATTATTTCGTCAACATTATTAATAATAATCGAGAAACTTAATTCTCCCAAAGAAGTCAGCAAGCCATCACAAATAGTTTTTGGATTTACAGAAGGAATGATTTGTTTGGCATAAAATGACTTAAACGCATCATCAGCACCTTTGGGTTCGGCGGCAATTATTTTAGCATTTGGCAATAATGCTTTTGTTGAAATCGAAGTACCTGATAAAAGCCCTCCTCCACCAACAGGAGCCATCACAATATCAAAATCACCCACTTCTTCAATCAACTCTTTTGCGGCAGTTCCTTGACCTGCAATAACGTTAAAATTATTATATGGATGAACGAAAGTGGCACCCGTTCTATCAACCACATCTTGAAGTGTGGATTCTCTTGCTTGTAATGTTGGTGTGCAAAAAATTATTTCTGCTCCATAACCTGCAACTGCGTTGATTTTTACAGTAGGTGAATTATCGGGCATAACAATATATGCCGGTACATTTTTCATTTTTGCCGCAAGTGCCAGCGCT
>JANJUO010000226.1 GCA_024710535.1 bacterium | reverse complement strand
ATTTTTGATAAATAATTACCAAAGTTATTTCAATTTAACATACAGTTTGATGTTTATGATTCTCTATATTGGCGTACTTTTCAAAGAATTTTTGAAGCAAGGACGCAGTATGGTAATCGCTATTTCATTTGTTTTCCTTGTACTTACAGGGATTTCGTTCTATCACGTAAGCAAATTCGAAGATGTACAAGTCAAGTTCAACAAAGAAAAAATTGAGAAAGAAAAAAGATAAATTATCAACATCTTCCCTTTGAAGACAGATAAAAGCACAGTATTTATTAAATTTGTAGTTTGGAAAATTGGAAAAATAAAAAAGTTATGGAAGCGAAACAGAATTTAATCACAAAATTTATGCAACAGCAAGATGTTCAATTCTTGATACCTGTATATCAAAGAAATTACGATTGGAAAAATGAACATTGTAAGCAATTGTTAACAGATATAAAAAAAGCTGGATTGACCGATAAAATTGCCTCGCATTTTATTGGCAGTATTGTTTATGTTCAAAGTGGAATCAGCACAGAGCCATTACTTACAATAATTGATGGTCAGCAAAGATTAACAACATTAACTATTTTGGTTGCAGCTTTAACACGTAAAGCCAAAGAAGCTGAAAATAAAAGACTTGCCGATGAATTAACAAGAAGATATTTAATAAATGAATTCCGTGAAGAAGACGAAAAATTAAAATTGAAACCTATCAAAAAAGATAGTGAAGCATTGAAATTTGTTCTTGGAATTAAAGATAAGGAAATGGATACTTTTTCAAGAATAATTGAAAACTATAACTTTTTCTACGAAAATATTTCAATTGATGAAGTTGAAATTGTTAAAAATGGATTTCAAAAACTCGTTTTTATCGAAATTGCGTTAGACCATGCAAATGATGACCCACAAAAGATATTCCAAAGTTTGAATTCTACAGGACTTGATTTGAGTCAGGCAGATTTGATAAGAAACTATATTTTAATTGGATTAAATGCAAAAACCCAAAATAAGATTTATGAAAACTATTGGTTAGAAATTGAAAAAAATACTACAGAAGATAATTCTCAAATAAGTAGAACATCAGATTTTATTCGAGATTTCTTAACATTCAAATTCAGTAGCATTCCAAATTTAAACAAGGTATTTGATGTATTTAGAGAAAAATATGAATTTGAAAATACAGATGAATTAATAAAACTATTAGATGAAATTAAACATTATTCTAAAATTTATAATTATTTTATAAATCCTGAAACATTTCCAATTGATTCTGTTAGAAAAAATCTAAAATTGATTAAAAAACTTCAAATCAATGTATCTTATCCATTTATTTTGCAAGTGTTTAATGCCTATCAACAAAATAAGATAAATATTGAAATATTGAACGAAGTTCTTGAAATTATTCAGTCTTTTGTATGGCGTAGATTTATTTGCGGAGTTGCAACGAATGCATTAAATAAAATTTTCATGGATTTATATAAAAGTATAGATGAGGATAATTTTGTTTATTCATTACAAGTTTCATTAGTTACCAAAAAAGGAAGTCAAAGATTTCCAAATAATGAGGAAGTTTTAAGAGAACTCAAGCACAAAGATTTGTATAATATTCAAGCAAAGAATAGATCATATTTCTTAGAAAGAATTGAAAACTATGGTCATAAAATTCAAACAACAATTGACAATAATTCTGATGTTACAATTGAACATATTTTTCCACAAAGACCAAATCCGGAATGGAGAGAAAAACTTGGCGAGCAATTTGAAGAAATGAAAACATACATCAATACTGCGGCAAACCTAACTTTGTCTGCATTCAATACTGAGCTAAGTAATTCATATTTCACTGTAAAAAG
Organism: bacterium; assembly: GCA_024710535.1. Classification (GTDB taxonomy): domain Bacteria; phylum Bacteroidota; class Ignavibacteria; order Kapaibacteriales; family UBA2268; genus JANJUO01. Next base: position 6,971 of record JANJUO010000226.1, on the reverse strand, counting down.
AGATTTACCTGAGAAAGGTTATAAAGCAAGTCCTTTAAGAATGGATAAATTTTTGGCAGAAATAGATGAATGGAATTTGGAAACGCTTTCTTTACGAAGACAATGGATAGAAAAAAGATTTTTAGAAATTTGGAATTTTCCGGATATTAAGATTGAAGAAAATAGTACTTTCGACGAAATTAATCTTCTTGATATTGAACCTGAATCTGTTAGGCATCAATCAATGGATTACTTCATTTTCTTTGAAACTAAATATGAAAAACCTAATTGGCAAACATTATTAAAAACTGTATCTACTATAATGTTTGAAAGAGAACCACATATTTTTTTAAGTACCGAATTGAAAGAAAGAGTAAAGCTAACAACAGATCCAAATACATTGGGAAGACCAATGCAAATTTCTCAATCATATTTTTTAGAATCCAATTTGAGTGCATCATTTATCGTACAAAGAGTTCAAAAAATCCTTGAATTCTGCGAAACAGACGATGATTTGATGGTAAAATTGAAGTGAGAATACTATGAAAATAAGATGCAATAATTGTGGCAATACTTCATTTAATAATCAACAAAAAGAATTTTCAATCTGAAGTGTATGATTTTGCTTGAGATATATTCATTAATTAATCTAAAAAAATGATGATTAACAAGTTTGATATAATAGAAACTCTAAAAGAGTTCAAAGATAAACAAAAAAGCCAATTTGGAATACTTGAAATTGGTTTATTTGGCTCTTATGCAAGAGAACAAAATACCGAAGAAAGCGACATTGACATTTTTGTGGAAACAGAAACTCCAAATGCTTTCAATATTGTACATTTGAAAGATGCTTTGGAATCTCTATTCAATAAAAAAGTAGATATTGTTCGTTTAAGAAACAATATGAATCAATTTTTAAAATCCCGTATTGAAAAGGAAGGGATTTATGTATGATAAAGAACTTATAAGAAATATTCTTGAACAATGTTTAAATGCTTTAGAAAAAATAAGTTATAGGTTTGTAACTATAAAAACTCCAACTGATTTTACTTTAACATCTGAAGGTATGGAAAAACTTGACAGTATTTGTATGCTTTTAATTGCTTTGGGTGAAAATATTAAAAAAGTTGATAAAATCACTATGAAAACTTTGCTGATTAATTTTAGTGAAATTGACTGGAAGGGAATTATGGGGCTCAGAGATATTATTTCTCATCATTACTTTGATATTGATGCGGAAGAAATATTTTGGATTTGTAATAATGAAATTCAAAATTTAACAAACACTTTTAAAAAAATGATATTATATATTGAAGAAAAAATTTAAATCATAAATAAATAAAAAACATGGAAAAAATACTTATTCTCGATTTTGGTTCGCAATACACACAAGTTATTGCTCGTAAAGTACGCGAACTTGGCGTTTATGCCGAAATTTATCCCTATAAAATCACAGAAAGTGAATTTAAGGCAATCAACCCAACTGGGCTTATTCTTTCGGGAGGTCCTTCGTCTGTTTACGCTGACGAAGCTCCGCATCCATCTTTCGACATTTTCAATACAAATATTCCAATTCTGGGAATCTGTTACGGACTGCAATTAATTGCATACCAAAATGGTGGTGAAGTTGATAAAGCGGCTCATCGTGAGTATGGTCGTGCCGAATTACTCATTGACAACAACGAAGATATTTTCCAAAATATTGATAATTCTACCGTTTGGATGAGTCATGGAGACTTGTTAACTAAACTTCCTAACGGCTTTGAAATTATAGCACATAGCAACAACTCCCCTATTTGTGCAATTAGAAATGTTGCAAGGAAAATCTACGGAGTTCAATTCCATCCTGAGGTTCATCATACCGCACAAGGCAAGCAAATTCTCGAAAATTTTGTTCGTAATATTTGTGGCTGTAAGGATAATTGGGATGCTCATTCTTTTATTGACACAGCGATTGCAAAAATTCAAGAACAAGTTGGCGAAAATGAAGTGATTTGTGCTTTATCGGGCGGAGTTGATTCTACTGTTCTTGCAGTTTTGCTTCATAAAGCAATCGGAGATAAACTCCATTGTATTCATATAGATACAGGATTGATGCGTTTGAATGAAAGTGCTAAATTGATGAAATTATTTGCCGAAAACTTCGATATGTCTATCGAGTTGATTGATGGCTCTGAAACATTCCTGAGCAGACTTGCCGGAGTGACCGAACCTGAGCAAAAACGTAAAATAATCGGAAAATCATTTATCGACTTGTTTGAAGTGGCGGCTAAAATGTTCAATAATTCCAAATGGTTAGCCCAAGGCACTTTATATCCCGATGTCATCGAGTCAGTATCTGTTAAAGGACCATCCGTAGTTATCAAATCGCATCATAACGTGGGTGGTTTGCCGGAAAAAATGGGTCTGCAATTACTCGAACCATTTCGCGAACTCTTTAAAGATGAAGTTCGTGCTGTGGGACGTGAACTTGGCGTTCCAGATTGGTTTGTTAATCGTCATCCATTTCCTGGTCCCGGTTTGGGCATTAGAGTTCTTGGTGAAATCACAACCGAACGGGTTCAAGTCCTGCAGAAAGCCGATGCAATCTACATTGATGAAATCCGGAAAGCCGGTTTATATGATAAGATTTGGCAGGCATTTGCAGTATTGCTCCCAGTACAAAGCGTTGGAGTGATGGGAGACGAACGCACATACGAAAATGTTTGTGCCTTGCGTGCCGTTACAAGTGTGGACGGAATGACTGCCGATTGGTTTCCAATGCCTTACGATACATTAGCATCAATGAGCAGTCGAATCATCAACGAAGTACGAGGAATCAATCGCGTTGTCTATGACATTACGAGCAAGCCACCGGGCACTATTGAGTGGGAATAGTAACATTATGCAATTTAACGAACTTGTAATTATATGATATATATACTGTTTACGTTTTTTACTTGAGAGTTTTAATTCGCCTTCTGTGACGGAAATGTGACAAATCATGAAAACGTAGAACTAGTGCGACTTTTGAAACCTGTCAATTGTGACATAGAAAATTGTTAATAATTATAACGATATTGAAAAATAAAGATTTAGGATAATTTGGAGACTATTCTTTTTTGGGGCAAAGAAATGAAGAAATATTTTAGTGATTCATTTAAGAGTTTTGTTTTGTTATACAATGCAATTGCTAACAAAAGTCAGCAACTTCAAGCTTCATTAATTTTAATTATTTCTTTTACTCTAATTTTATCAATATTGTTTTTTTTTGTAGAAAACCAAGCACAACCAGATAAATTTCCTAATTATTTATCTGCTCTAGCTTGGTCTTTATCAAAATTTATTAATGATATTGGTGGTTATGGATTTAACTTACCGATTACATTAATTGGAAAAATTATTGCTACATTAATAGGTATTTTGTCAATTGTTATAGTTGCACTTCCTGCTGGTATTATTGCATCAGGTTTTGTTGAAGAGTTAGATAAACAAAAAGAAAATTTGGAACTTGAAAAAAATGAGCAATTGTTAAAATCGGCTTTTTATGAATTGGATGTTCCACCATTAAATTTTAAAATAAGACGTGGTGCATTAAATATTGAAGCTGTTGAAATCAAGCTTAACATATCTAAAGAAGATGTAATCAAAATAGCAAGAAATTATTCTTGTTATAGATTAAGGGCGAAATCAATGAGTGGTGACCATACAATAATTGATTCAACCTTTATTGAATATTTTGATGTGAATTCTGATTATGGTTATATTGAAAATAAGAATTCTAATTTGACAATTGTTTCACCGGATAGTCATTGTGAACAGAGTATAGGATATTTCACATATTGCTTATCAAAATTATTAAACTCAAATTACATTTCAAATGAATTTTTTGCTGATGCTATTTATAACTGGAATGAAACATTCCATAATGATGGTTTAGCTTTAGGTGAAATGGGATTTGAATTTAAAAATAATTTAGCATATATCGATGATACAATTGATCAACCCAATGCATTTATAAAATGGAAAAATGATTTAGTAAGTTTAATTAAGAAAGATAGTTATTGTTTCATCATTAGAGCAAGTAGTGCTAAATGGAATAATACATTTCATATTATTAACGGTGGGAAAAAAGGTACTTCAGGAATTAATCATGACCATTCAACTGTTAAAGATAATATTATAGTTGAAAAATTTATTGATACTTTACAGAATAAAGTTAAAACTTATTTAAATGATTCATATTTTGTTGGTACACATGAAACTTATGGAGGCACTGATAAAAAGAGTATCCTCCAATTTATAAATAAAAATTGTGAAGCCAATGTAATTTTAATTATGGTGAATATACATTTTATAGCTTATAAACAAACTTTTGAAACAGTAAAAGTGATAGCTGATTCTATAAAGGAAACTTTTATTAAATCATAAAACAAAAAAGTTTTTCCTATCATTTTAGCGATGCTTGTTTTTTATAGGTAAAGTAAATCATCAATAACAGAGTGCATGGCAAAATTACCGGAACAGGAAAATCAATATTTTTGAAATTTTGAATTAATTGTTTAGTCCCTTTATAATTTCAAGTTTCAATTATGGCAGATAAAATTTCATTATTTGTAACACAAGAATGTCAAAATTACTTCTTTCCTTCTTCAAGGTTCAATTTTTTTATTAAAGTTTATGTAATACTCAAGTGTCAATTTCTGACACCTTAGAACTTAAATGGTAAAATTATAAAAAATTTCGATTATTCTTAATAAGCTGAATAGTGGTAGGGTTTGATTGGAATATACAATTAAGTTAGTTTGCGTACTATCATGTAATATTTTATAATCCATTTCATTTTGGTTGAGACTTATATAAAGAATTGTAGAAAAAGTACAAGTTAAATATCAAATGTCTTAGGACTGAATAGGCAAATTTTTAAAATATCACTATTTCAATTCATATTATTTCACATAATTTGAAATTATTAATAATAAATAAATCAAAATATATTTCAATAATTTCCTTTACCATTTATACAATGTCTTACTCCACCTCTTGGGTTCTCCATGTCCCCAATATATCTTGGTATTAAATGACAATGAAAATGAAACACAGTTTGACCACCAGCTTCACCACAATTCATGCCAATATTATAACCATCAGGTTTATACTCTTTTTCAATTATACTTTTAGCAATATCTATTACAAGATGTAAATTTGTTTTCTCATTATCAGAAAGTTCAAAATAATCTTTCTTGATATTATTTGTAATAATCAAAAGATGTCCAGGTGAAACGGGATAGTCATCTTTGATAATAAAAAAATACTCATTTTGATATAGAATTTTTTCAGGATTGATTTCTGAAAAATCTTTCATTAAAATGTTCCTATTAGTTCAATATTTGGCTTCCATTGTTGTATAGAATGAGCCAATGCAATGTTATATTGAGTTTCTAAAAATTTTCTTCTACTTTCTTTTGTCAATCCAGTTTGATTGATAATTGTCTCAGCTAAAGGGTGTTTGCTTTCTATATAAAATTCATTCCTATTGAATAGTCTTTGGAGAAAACGTTTTTCTGGTATTTTTGCTTTTTTATGTAAGTTTATTGAACTATCTGCTAATACCAAATTCCAAACTCCATTAATATTGGCACCAATTTTAGAATGTGATAATTTGTTGGCATGAGGTAGAAAATGGTCAACTTCACATAGGTTTTTATCATTCTTATTTATTGAAATATCTTGATATGAGTAAAAGCACTTCCCTTTTTGGTAACCATTCAAGGAATCACGAACTGATGTAATGTCTATCCTTCTCATTAAGTTACTTTCAATAAAAAATATTGATTTATCTTCATCATATTGCACTTCTAATAAATTAGGATTGATTTGCAAATTCCAAGCAGTTTCAACTAAGTTCCATCTTGCTTCAACTTCTTGATCAAAATTCCTATACTGAAATAATTCCTTAATTTTTAATAGATTGTCTGTTATTACTATTTCTTTTTTACCTTGGCTGAAATTCTTTTCATAAAAACGATCTGGTATAACACCACCATTTACATTTTGAAAAGCATCTATAACGTTGACAAATCCGTATTTTTCAGTTAAACTGTAAAGTTCATCTTTAGATATTGATTGATTTATGAAATTTCTGCAACCTGATAAAAATTTACTTGAAGTTGAATTACCTTGTTTATCACTTTTTCTTAAATGTTCTACTATTGAGTCAGCAAATGGAATTGATAATTCCTCAAGAGATATTTTCGTTCTTTCTTGTTCAATTAAGCCGAGCAAAGACTTAGCAAAAGCAAATTTATAGGTTGCTGAATTTTTGCCAAACAGAATAATAGCTCTCCATTGAGATTCTAAGGAAGGATCATTTATTTGAAATTGTGTAGTCATTTAAATGTGCAAAAAACTCAGTTTTAAAGTTCTATCCTAAAATCAATTACAAAAATATCATTATTTTTTGAAATTTTAAAAATAAATAAACAAACCAATTTATCAAAAAAACAATCTATCTATTTTGTAAGTAAATGAATTTACTTTATTTTAGCAATAACAAGTACTATTAATAATATTCAATCTATAAGTCAGCACATAAATGATAATATTTCAAAATAGAATTGACAAATAGTAATCCCTCCAAATTGTAAAGATACTCATTTTTGAAGGTAAATGTTATCAGCAAAAAAGATAGGTTTAATTTTATTACAGTATATTAGCATGTAAAAGAATTAATTCATATATGAATTTCATAAGTCATTTAATAAAATATCTTATATGAAATTACTATGCCAATTCTTCAAGGTTCAATTTTTCATTAAATTTAATGTTAATACTAAAGTGTCAATTTTTGACACTTGGTAACTCAAATGGAACAATTATCATCAATACGATTAATCATCTTCAGCAAAATTGTGGTAGGTTTTCGCTGGAATTTGTGGTAGGGTTTGTTTGGAATATGCACTGTTAATAAATTTCAGGATAAAATACTTTTGGGATTCAGTTTGTTTCATATA
>JANJUO010000549.1 GCA_024710535.1 bacterium | reverse complement strand
TGAATCTCCGGGAGCAATTTTGATTGGGAAATTCAAAAGCGATTTATCATATTTGAATCTTTGCGAGCCAAAAATATTCAAATTATCAGAAATTTCGTCATTATGTAGAAAATTCTCAATAAAAAGAGTATCGGTATATTGCCATTCGGATTCATTTAAATTTTTGATGAGCACTTTTTGCTTTACCGCTTCCTGATTTGCCGGTACATTATTGAAAAATACATCAATGTTGTTTAGCATTGGAATTGTTCCAAATCCCTGCAAATTGGTAATTACCTCAAGATTTTTATTATTTAAATATTTGAAACTTAACTGCATTTCGCCTAATGTGATAGGAGTGAAATTCACTTCAAATTTATACTTTGTATTTGGAAGAATTGTAAGATTTTTGAATTGCTCTTTGTTGAATTCAAAGGCATTTTCACTTTTTGAATTGATAATTTCAATGTCAGTAATTGTAATTGGCTCCGATCCAGTATTTTCAAGAACAATTGCTTTATCTTGATTCAAAACCGGCAATGTTTGTGGCGTATAATCTCCATATTTCGCATATTTTCTATTCCAATTAAACGATGTGGCTGTCAATCCCGCATTTATTCCTCTGCCATTAATATAGCAAATGCTGTCCGTTTTCTTGGCATTACTATAGAAAACTAACGAATCTTTATATTCAACGGAACTTTCTGGCTTAAATGAAATTGTGTACGAAAATTTCTGGGATCCCTTGATGATTAGAGGATTTTCTTTACTGATTTCTCTGCCGAAATTCACGGTGAATGCCGAATTTTCAGGTAATTTATAAGAATGTATTCTCAAATCGGTTGTGCTTGTATTTTGAATTTGAGCCGAAATAGAACTTTCCGAGTTTAATGTTTTATCTCCAAAATTTGCATCATCAGCAACAATAATTGGATTGCCAACCTGAGCATCAATTTGAGTATGATATGTAAAAATACATTCATTGCCAAAGCCAATAGAGTCGATAAAAATCCCAACTTCTGTCGCATTAAATGAAACATCAAACGAAAATGCCTGCAAGGGCAATAATTCGATTTCCTTAGGAATTGCTTTTGTAAAAGCAAATCCAATATTACCTTTTTTGAAAATTAATTTATTAATTACAAATGGCTTTTCACCCATATTTTTCAATACAAATGTCTTTGTGATAATATCGCCTGTCTGCAATGAGCCATAAAATTCACGAGTTTTATCAATAGTAATTTTTGGTGCTTTGTATATAATTGCAACATTTGTGAAATTTCCATTCCCGTCCCAAAATTGCATTAATGCCTTTGCATCCTTTTGCTTGTCGAGGGTTTTTAAATTCCATTTCATCGATACAGTTTCGTTTGTGATGATCTGCTCTGTATTCCATTTGTAATAATTTTCAGAAAATTCTGAATAAAAAATCATTCCGGCAAGATTGGAACGCACTTTTGAGTTGTCCGGTAAATCTTTTGCTGTGCCAATAATACTACCATCGCAATCAATTTGATATGTAACTTCCGGAGGAGTCAAGTCTTCTTTTTCTAAACTTGCCAAATCAAGTCCTGCTGGCATTCCATAAGAATCATCTTTCGAAAATCCATATAAATACGCAACAAATGGCAATGGTGAATTCAGTAAAAATACTCCATACTGGGGCATTTTATAAACTAAATGGAAGTACTTTTTGCCATTAATTTTGTGGCTGAATTCCTGATTCGAAATCGGAGTTAGATTTTTTAAACTTTCGTAAATTATTCCGCTTTTTGTTTGTGTGCCAAATTCGAATTCTTCAGGTATTTCATTGCCTGTTTTCTCAAAAATAATAGACAAATAGTTGCTTGAATATTTTTGCCCTGCAGGATTTGCAGGAATTGCAAGTTGAATAATTTTTTGGAACTGCGATAATGGTGAAAGCACCATTTGAAATGGATCACCGGGCGGTTCGGGAAAACCTTCTTCTTCAACACCGGTATTATAAAGAGTAACTGAAATTGGCTTATCTGCTGTTATAACATCAGGAGAAATTGCTGAATTTGTTCGCAATTCCAAATATCCTTCATCCAAAATGCCGCCTGCTTTGCTGAGATTGCCCTTCAAAACACCATTAACATAAATATTTGTATTGTTTTCTTTAGCAAAAACTCTTATTAATGGATTGAATTTTCTTCCGTAAATTGTTGGAACAAAATATGTATCAGACCACGTTGAAATCGGTGTTTCCATCTCAACAATGTAATCGCAATATTTGTTGGCAATTGGAATATTGGCACATTGATTGCCACTAATCACCGAAACCGGATAATTGCTCTTGATTTTACTGCCACTCAAATCCGAGCCGCTTGCACGCGAAGAAATCATCCAAACATCGCCTTTACTCAAAAATTTCGTAACTGTTTCGCCGGGTTTACTGCCAGCTGAAGTTTGGCTGTTTGCAGTTCCGCCAAGGGTGAATGTAACTTCTGTATTATCGTAAGCGGCAACAATTCCGGTCAATGAAGGAATGCTGTTGTATTGTGGATAATAAAGCGATGCATCATTGTATGAAGAAACAATGTATTCGTTTGCTAATGATGAAACCGGATAAGCAAGATAACCATCTGATGAATTTCCGTTTCGTACCAAGACATAGCAAATAATTGGAGATTCTGCAGTAACTCGAATGCCACGATTTTTGAAAATTTCGCTTGAAACAGCAGGTTCGGTACTGCTTTTTAGATAAGGTTGAGCAAGATCGGGCGAAATATCAAATTCTGTAACTTCACCGAGTGGGATTTTCTTTATTTGCTTATAATTTTTGCCTGGAATTTCCACCATAACAGTTGTTCCGGTAAAAGAAGAAACAAATATTTTTACAGAATTTTCCAATCCACTATTGTCGGAAAGTCCGGGTGGAACAGTCAGCCAATATTCAATACCAACGTTATTCTTCTTAATAATTGGTGGAAGTTTGTCGAGCAAATCGCTAATTTCATCTGAATATGAAATTGATCCAAAAAGCAAAAATAAACATAAATAAATATATTTCATTGCAGAACCTTTCTAAGTCAAAGCATTAAAATTCAAATCAATTATATAAACGAAACTATTTATTTGTAATTGTTTGATTGGTTTTCTTAATCCAAATTCCCATAAAAATTTCATAAATGAATAATTAGAAATCTGGGCTAGGATGAAATTACTGTTCGGCGATTGTTACAACAGACGATTTTCTCTGGCAGTTATGCCCTGCTTAGTTGCATTCACATCAATATAATATAATCAAGCTCATCCTTGGTTGCAAATACCAAAATCAGATACATTATTATGCTCAATTGTATGAGATGAAAGCATTTCTTTGTGCTGGATTCTTCATAATCAATTTTCTTTAAAAAACCTCTTCAAACAATATTAACAATCTCTTAACAAAGCAAGTTTTTCCACATTTTTATTTTTGCTGGAATAATTTTGTAAATCTATTCTATATATGAATTTGCATTACATTCTGCTTGTATCAAAAAAAAAGTTATCCACATCTTAAACAAATTCAAATCTTAATTTTAGATTTATCATAGATTAATACTAAAAGACGAATTTTGTACTTTATAAAATATGATTTTAAAAAATTATAATTATTATATTGTTGTTCGGAGGTTTGGTTTGAAATTGTCTTTAGAAAAATTTGCAGCAATTATCTTGCTTTTTCTTTTCTCATCAATTGCGTTATGGGCGCAGGGCGGTGTAATTACCGGAAAAATCGTTGACGCAGAGTCAGGCGATATATTGAGAAGAGCATCTGTATTTGTTGTTGGCACAAAACTTGGTGGATTCTCTGATGTTAAAGGTGAATTCCGCATCAAAAATGTTCCTGCTGGAACTTATTCTTTAAAAATTACTTACATTGGTTTCGTTACAAAAGAAGTTCAGAATATTGCTGTAGCAGGCGATAAATCTGTTTCTTTGGGTACGATTGTATTGAATGCAGAAAAAACTACAACTGAAGAAGTTGTTGTAGAAGCAACTCGCAGTAATGATAATGCCGCCGCAATTCTTGCTCAAAGAAAAAATTCTGCTCAAGTTAGCGATGGTATAAGCCAGGAAGAAATGAGTAAATTGCCTGATTCGGATGCCGGTCAGTCATTGAAAAGAGTATCCGGTGTAACTTTGGTAGATAACAAATTTGTTTATGTGCGTGGCGTTTCCGAACGTTATAGCAATACTACTTTGAATGGTGCTTCGCTTGCATCAACAGAACCTGACAAAAAAGCATTTTCGTTTGATATGTTTCCATCGGAATTTTTGCAAAATGTAAATATTGCAAAATCTTTTACTCCTGATATGCCTGGCAATTTTGCTGGTGGTTTGGTGCAATTGAATACCGTTGATTTTCCGGATGGTTTTGCAGTGAAAGCATCTGTTTCTTCGAATGCAAATTCAAATTATACCGGTCAAAATAATGCATTTATGACTTCACCGGGCAGTAGCAGTGATTGGCTTGCTATGGATGACGGAACAAGAGCAATGCCTTCGGTAATGCCAAGCGATCGTCTTGCATTTAACGATTTGAAACGTAGAGCAAACAATCCTTATGATACAACAGGTGCGGCGGCTCAATATGAAAATATCGGCAAATCATTCAATTCTAATTTGTGGGAAAGAAATAATTCTACAGTTGGATTGATGGGAAATGGCGGAATTGGCTTGACTTTTACAAATAAATATCATCTTGCAGATAATGATCAAATTGGTGTGATAGGTTCATTTAATTACGGAACTTCTCATAATTTGAATAATATTGAAAGAAATGCATATTTATCATCATTTGATACACTTTATAAATTTAATGGAACTCAAGCATCACAATCAGTAAATTGGGGTGGCTTGTTTAATATTGCTTACAAAACAGGCAATCATTCATTCAGTTTCAAAAATGTTTATAACCGTTCTGCTGATAACGATATGGTTACTTTGGAAGGACAAGATGTTGGCTATCAATTCCTTGATTTGAAAAATTTCTCAACACAATATATTGAAAAAGTAATGTACTCAAACCAAATTGGTGGCGAGCATTCTTTTGGAAATGCCTCATTTTTCAATAATCCAAATGAATCAATTTTGATGGATTGGAGAGCAGGATATTCCAAATCTATCCGCGATGAGCCCGATTATCGCAGAGTGAAATTCTCAAGAAATTTAGGTGATTTGGAATTTGAGCCAAATACCCCATTTTCTCCTGAATTCGTTCAAACACAAAATGGTGATGGAACAAGAGTTGGTAGATTTTTCTCTTATTTAGATGACGAAGCTTATACTAGTGGATTTAATCTTACAATTCCATTAAGCACTATAAAAGTTAAAACAGGATTTTTATCCGAAATCAGAAGCAGAAGTTTCAGTGCACGTTCATTTACAATTTTGAAACCAGATAATCTTGATGAATCAATTGATACAATTCTTCACGATTGGCAAAATCCACAACGCATTTTTGATGAAGCAAATTTCAGAAATGATGGCGGATTTTCAATTGGTGAAGACTCAAAATTGACAGATTCATATAGTGCCCAAGAAGATTTATACGCCGCATATTTTATGGTTGATGCTCCATTTAAATTAATGGGTGTTGATATGAGATTTATCGGTGGTGCAAGATATGAAGATAATCTTCAAGTTTTGGACAGTTATGACCAAAATCAACAGCCATTGAAAGTAGATAATTTAACTCAAGACATTTTGCCTTCTATTAATTTTATCGTGAAAACTACAGACAATGCAAATCTTCGTTTATCTGCATCGCAAACTCTTACAAGACCATCTTTGAGAGAATATGCACCGTTTTCCTTTTATGATTATTTGCAACAAGCATTAGTTCAGGGTAATCCAAATCTAAAGCGTTCATTGATTCAAAATTATGATATTCGTTATGAATATTTCCCAAATCCGGGTGAAGTAATGTCATTGAGCGTTTTCTACAAAAATTTTGAAAATGCAATAGAAGAAACAATTTACCCTCAACAATCTGAATTGACTCGTACTTTTGCAAATTCAGAAAGTGATGCAAAAAATTATGGCTTTGAATTAGAATTAAGAAAAAGTCTTGGATTTATTACAAGTGCTTTGCAAAATTTGGCTGTGAATGTTAATATTGCAGTTATTAATTCCGAAATTACTGTTCTTCAAGGTGGCAAAGGAACAAGCGACACTCGTCAGATGTGGGGACAATCTCCTTATACATTCAACGTAGGTTTGTTCTATATGCTTCCAGAATGGGGAACAAGTTTCAATATTGCATACAATACTTATGGCAAAAGAATTATTCAGGTGGCACAGCTTGGAGCATATCCAAATGTTGAAGACCCACATATCTATGAATTGGAAAGAGATTTGGTTGACTTATCAATTATTCAGCCATTCAGTAACCAATTTGAAATTAAATTGTCAGTAAGAGATTTATTAAATCAACCATTATTATGGGAACAAGATGGCAAACGTACAGCGTATAACCTAAGAGGAACAAATATTTCGCTTGGTTTGTCAATGACTATTAAATAGATATTCAATTATTTTTTATAAATTACAGGTTTTTAAATGAAGAATTTACTTCTAATTACAATTTCGTTTTTTCTGTTCATAACATTTGTTAATGCACAGAATCCGACAACTACTAAACTGATTCGTCCTAATGGTGGCGAAAAATTCCGTGCCGGTTCTTCGGAAGATATCCGTTGGGACACCACTGGAACATATCGTGCAATTTGGAAATTCCAATTTGCTACATCTCAATCAGGTCCTTGGACTGACATTAAAGGAATGGAAAAAGTTTTGGATAGTGCCACTCGTAGAGGCGTATTTGCAGGTGGATTTAGAGTTCCTGCGGCAAAAACTACATCCGGCTATGTTAGAATGGTATTGCTAAATGCAGACGGCACATTAAACGAAAGTGTTATGGATATGAACGATGCTCCATTTGAAATCGAGCAACCTGCTCCAGTGAAGATCGACTCAGTACTTCGCACAGCAATTACTTCAAGAGTAGAATTATCATCAAAAAAGATTTACGGCCTTGATGGGTATCTTTATGTTGATGATGGCGGTGTTTTGGCTATTGAGCCCGGAACAATTATTGTTGGCGATACGGTTGGCGAAAACTCAGCAATTTGCGTGAATCGTGGTGGTAAAATCTATGCTAAAGGCACACCAAGCAAACCAATTATTATGACTTCTTCTGCAACAGTTGGTCAAAGACGTGGTGGCGATTGGGGTGGTATTCTTATGTGCGGAAAAGCATCAACAAATCACTCCGGTGGCGAAGCCGCTCTCGAAGGTGGTATTGCAGATGCAAATAGAGTACGTGGATGGTTTGGCGGCAAAGATGCTCCGGACGATAACGATTCAAGTGGTGTTATAAGTTATGTTCGTATTGAATTTGCTGGTATTGCGGCAAATCCAAATCAGGAATTAAATTCTCTTACAATGGGCGCAATTGGTCGCCGTACAGTTTTGGACCATATTATGGTAAGTTATGCAAATGATGATGCTTATGAATGGTTTGGCGGAACTGTTAATGCGAAATATTTAATTGCAGTTGGTACATTAGACGATGATTTTGATGGTGATAATGGCTGGAGTGGAAAAGTACAATTTGGCTTGGTACAACGCTATAAAGATAGAGCAGACGTATCCACTTCACAAGCATTCGAAATGGATAATGATGCAAACTCTACATACAATTTGCCACTTTCAAAACCTGTATTTTCAAACGTTACAGCAATTGGTCCATTACAAGATACAAGCTGGACAACCGGCTCTGGTGCAAATCAATTCAACTCAAGATTTGGTGCCGCGGCTCAAATTCGTAGAAATTCAAGAGCTTCAATTTTGAATACAGTATTCTTGGGATGGCCTCGTGGAATCGAAATTCTTTCATCAGGCTCACAAGGCGCCGCAAGCAGAGATTCAATTGCAATTAGAAATAACAGCTGGTACGGAGTGAAAGGACAATCTTTGAGATTGGACGGAACTACTCCTGCAATTGCTGCTGATTGGCTAACAACTGCAAGTTTCAATAATATGATTAATGCTGAATCTCCAAATAATGCAAAACTTACAAACCCATTCGTTTATAACGATGATATTAGTTTCAATCCTGTTCCAAAAACAGACGCAAACTTTTTAACAAATGCTTCTTTTGATGCGGCTGGCGCTGTTCCAATAAATGATGCTTACTTTACAAAAGTATCATATCGCGGTGCATTTTCATCAGTAATTGCTGAACGTTGGGACTTGCCATGGGCAGAATATGATCCAATCAATGCTCTTTATGAACCATCATCAGTAAATGATAATCTAAATGCTGGTATTGTTACTTCAGAAATCAGAATTTCTCCAAATCCATCTACTGATTTCTCAGAAGTTGTATATAACTTAACTCAAGACAGTGAAATAACAATCAGATTAGTTGATGCAATTGGTACTATTAATTCAGAATTTGTTTCAAGTATTCATCAAAATGCGGGCTACTATTCATTTGGTTTAGTAACAAAAGATCTTGCAAATGGCGTATATTTCTTACAAATTATCACAAATAATGGTATTGCAACCAAAAAAGTGATTGTAAACAGATAAAATAACAAACCCGAACAATAATAACCGTAGCGCTTAATTGCTCTGCGGTTTTTTTATATTATATGAGAGATATGAACATATTTTGTATTTCAATATGTTCTGCAACACTAAGGGACAAGGGACGATTTGTAAAGGGACGAGGGACGATTTGTAAAGGGACAAGGGACAGTTTGTAAAGGGACAAGGGACGATTTGTAAAAGGACGAGGGACGATTTGTAAAAGGACGAGGGACGATTTGTAAAGGGACGAGGGACGTTTTGTAAAGGGACAAGGGACGATTCGAAGGGACAAGGGACGATTTGAAGGGACAAGGGACGATTTGAAGGGACAAGGGACGTTTTGAAGGGACAAGGGACGTTTTGAAGGGACAAGGGACGTTTTGAAGGGACAAGGGACGTTTTGAAGGGACAAG
>JANJUO010000507.1 GCA_024710535.1 bacterium | reverse complement strand
GAATAACCGAAAGTGATTCTTTGAATTTATCTGCCAATTCCTCTTTTGTTTTTGCACTTGTCCACGAATTTTTTGGTTTTAATTTGATAATCATATCAATTTCCTCCATCGACATTGGGTCGGTAGGAACTTCGGCGGCACCAATTCGACTAACTATTTTATCAACCTCTGGGAAGTTTTTGATTAGTATTTGCTCCATTTGAGTTGTTGTCTCGATGGTTTTCGATAACGAAGTGCCTGTTTTTAGAACGGGTTGAATAACGAAATCACCTTCATCCAAAGTAGGCACAAACTCTCCTCCAATTCTTGAGAATATCAAAACAGTAATCAGCAATGCAACAAATGCCGCACCAAGTACAATCCTTTTGTGGGCACAAGACCAATGAATAACTGGCATATAGGATTTGTGAACAAGGCTCATAATCCAATCGGATATATTTTTTTTGTTTGATTTGGAAGGTTTTAGAAATATAGACGATGCAACTGGTAACCAAGTTAAGCCCAATATCATGGCACCAATAATTGCGAAGCAAAATGATAAAGCCATTGGTTTGAACATTTTTCCTTCAACACCAGTTAATGAAAGTATCGGGATGAATACAATCAAGATTATAATTTGTCCGAAAATAGCAGATTTCATCATTTTTGAAGCACCTTCAAACGAAATTGCATCCATTAAAACTGCACGGTTATCACGTTTTGTATTTTCTATTTCATTTTTCTTGACAGAAATTTTCAGTACAATAAATTCAACAATAATAACTGCCCCATCAATTATAATACCGAAGTCAAGTGCCCCAAGACTCATCAGATTGGCATCAATCCCAAAAATATACATCATAGAAATTGTAAAAAGTAGAGAGAGTGGAATCATCGATGTAATCACAAGAGCAGAGCGGATATTTCCAAGAAGTAGCATTACAGTTATCATTACAATGATAGCACCCAATAAAAGGTTCTCAACAACAGTAAATGTAGTTTTGGCAACCAGTTCGCTTCTATCAACAATAGGATTAATATAAATACCATCGGGAAGGTTTTTCTGAATTTCTGCAACTCTATTTTTTACTTCGGCAATAACCTCCTTAGAATTTGCATTTTTGAGCATCATTACTTGCCCAAGTATTGTTTCGCCTTTACCGTTTGCTGTAATCGCACCATATCTATTTGCATATCCAAACTTAACGCTTGCTATATCCTTAATCAGTATAGGTATTGAATTAATATTTCTAACTACGATGTTCTCAATATCTTCTACAGATTTTACCTGACCATCTCCACGAATGAAATAACTTTGGTTTGTTTTCTCTATATATGAGCCACCAGATATACTGTTATTAGATTCCAAGGCATCAAATACTTCCATTAGTGTTAAGTTCATTGAAATTAATTGCGAAGGGTCTATGGCAACTTCATATTGCTTCAAATATCCACCCCAACTATTAATCTCAACCACCCCATTTATTCCTGATAATCTTCGCTTTATAATCCAATCTTGAATAGTTCGCAGATCTGTAGCGGAGTAATTGTTTTCGTAACCGTCCTTTGTGTCGAGTGTATATTGGTAAATTTCGCCCAAACCAGTTGTTATAGGTCCCATTTCGGGTTCACCAAAACCCATTGGAATTTTTGCCGTTGCACTTTTGATTTTTTCAGCAATAAGTTGGCGAGGTAAGTATGTGCCTAAATTATCTTCGAAAACAATAGTAACTAATGATATTCCAAATTTTGAAACAGAACGAATCTCACTTACTCCAGGAAGATTTGCCATTTCCATTTCAACTGGTGCAGTAATGAATTGTTCAATTTCCTGAGTAGATAAATTCCCTGAAGTTGTTATAACTTGAACTTGGTTGTTTGTGATGTCGGGAACTGCTCCAACTGAGATTTTAAATACAGCATATAATCCAAACGCTGCAATTGTGAATGTAAACAGAATAATTATGAGTTTATTCTTTATACTGAAATCGATTATCTTCTCTAACATATTTTATCTATTTATTGGTGTTTGGTTTTTTCTGTTACAATTTTTGCCATTCACCATATTCACAAAATCAACTCTTTTTGAAACAAATTTTTTAAAATATATACTTCACTTCAGATTTTACGAAATATTTATAAGTATTTTATTTATATATCAAAATAAAGTAATTTTGCTTGAATAAGAGATTTAATCTTCTGCCTACGTACCCTCAGCAGAAGTTATCATTACAAAATTACGAATAATATTTCTATAAATATTAAAAAATAATATTAAAATTATTTCTGCAAATATAATTATAAATTTGAAAAACTACAGTAATTATATGAATTACATACAAATAACACTTAGGTATTATATAATCCCTGAACGAAAACCACTTAAATTGAATATAAGCAATTCCCTCCATTTTTAAATATCAAAATTGGCTACTCTACATGTCAAAAAATCCCCAAGTATTCATTTTTTAATAATATTTTTAAAATAAATCCAAATAAATTTGAACAAATTCGATTTGAATTGTATAGTATTCAAGTGAGAGATTGAATCGCTTACATCAAAAATTAACAGAATTGCAATTTAATTTTATTTAAAATTGGATTGAAACTCCGAAACGACAAAATGATGAAAAGTGACGTTTATATTTGTAATGTTTTTGGCGTGTATTTTTTTGAATACTTTTAATTTTTATTAGTTTAATGATTTTTTAATTTTTTAGGAGAAAAGATAATGAATTTATCAGTGGCAAAACTTCTTCAAGAAGTGGAATTTGGCAATCATCAGAAGTATGACAATTTATTGATTGTACCTCTGAAATTTATGGCGGAAGGCAAAGTTGATTATATTTGCTTAGATGATGCACTTGCGAGCAAATCAATTGAAATTACAGAGGTTAGCGAGGGTGGTAGTGTGCCAGAATTGTATTTGAAAAACAATTCAGATAAGAATATTTTGCTTTTGGATGGTGAAGAACTCGTTGGTGCAAAGCAAAATCGGATTCTGAATACAACAATTTTATTGAGTGTTGGTGTTTCAACAAAAATACCTGTAAGTTGCGTTGAAGCAGGCAGATGGCAATATGAAAACAGAAATTTTTCTGGTTCAAATAGAATGTCGCCGTCATCATTGAAATTCAAAAAATCACGTTCAGTTTCTCAAACTTTAATGTATTCTATGGGCAGTAGTTTCAGGTCAGATCAAGGTGAAGTTTGGGATGAAGTTCAAAATTTGGCAAGTGTAAATTTTGTAAATTCTAAATCCAATGCTATGAGCGATATTTTTGAATCAAAAGACAAAGATATTAATTCATATTTGGATAATTTCTCAAATAATGAAGGACAAAATGGACTTGCGGCATTTATCAACGGTAAAATTGTTGGAATAGAATTTATTTCACAAGCATCAGTTTTTGCAAAAATTTACCCAAAGTTAGTACGTGGATATGCTATGGATGCAATTTCATTCAACGAAGAGTATAAAATCGAAAATCCTAATGAAATCTGTCAAAAATTTATCGCAGACATTAGTAATATTGAATCTAATTGCTTCAAATCTATTAATTTAGGAGAGGATTGTCGTTTTGTAACGCCAACAATTGCTGGCTCAGCATTGGTTTATGAAGAAGAAGAAGTTGTTCATTTTACCGGTTTGCAAAAATTTGTTGAAGACAATCCCACCGATGAACGCAAAGATTCATATATCAGAAGAAGTCGCTCAAGATTTGACCATTGATTTTTATAATTGAAAATAGGGATAGGTTTAAATGTCCTATCCCTTTTTTACTAACTGCATCTATAAACCATACTTTTCTTAGAGAAAATCTTGCAAATCCTTTCCCACAACTTTTGCAGTATCCTGCCATCAAGATTACACAAAATTATTCAAAAATAAATTGAATAACTTTCATCAAAAATAATTTCCAAAACCGATAAATATGCTATAGGAAATTTAACAAGCAATTGAGTATTCCTGAAATTTCTACCTTCGTTAGACTTCAAATCGCTTAAATATTCAATAAAATGTTGATGTGATTTGAAAAACGACTCTTTATAAAATAATTCGCTATATATTGCATAATTTGAATTATACAAATCCATCCACAAATCAGCAACTTTCATAGAATTAGTTTCCTTAATTAATTCTTTAAAATCAAAATATGGCTTTAGGAAATCATCTGTCTCCACATACTGATAATGATCCATTCTTTTGCACTTTTTTGTTTAACATCCAGTTACATAATTAAATTGAAGGTATTTTCAATTCACTCAAACAAGAATGTTTGAGCTACAAAAAAACACAAAACCTTCCGTAGGTTCTCTTTAATCCCTCACCTCAAAATGTAAAGAGCTAATTTTCCGTGAGAAGTAGCAACTGACGAATGATTGAATATTTATATTAATCCGCAAACTTAACCTCAAAATTATGTATTCTGCTTTCATCATTCAAAAATTTAACAATAAAATATAATTTTAACGTTAATTGTCAATTATAATTAATGAAATTGAATTAGACTATGCAAAATCTTGAACTGATTGAAAAAAAATTAAACGAAATCAAAAAGAAACAAAAAAAGAATTACGATTATTATATTCCTGCAATCTGGAACGGTGAATCAAATTCACAAATTCCAATTAATGTTAAATTTACTGATTTTTTCATTTCCAAAATTAATGAAATCAAAGAATCACAAACAAACAACGATGCAAGTTTTTCGAATTGGTCGGATAACGCTGTTATTTATAATATGTTTATTCGTTACAGCATTTCTTTTGATCATAATAATGATGGAAAAATCAGTATCGATTCAGCAAAGGAGCAGTATCGTGAAACAGGTACACTTCTAAAAGCAATTGCAATTCTTCCCTATTTGAAATCTTTAGGGGTAAATACATTATATTTTCTGCCTGTTACTTCAATCGGCATTGATGAAAGAAAGGGCACATTGGGAAGCCCATATTCAATTCGAAATCCATATAAGTTAGACGAAAATCTATCCGAACCGATCTTGGAAATGGATGTTGAGATACAATTCAAGGCACTGATTGAGGCCGCTCATCACTTGGGATTGAAAGTGGTTTGCGAGTTTGTTTTCCGCACTGCAAGTGTTGATAGCGATTTGGCTCTTGAACATCCTGAATGGTTTTATTGGATAAAATCCAAAATTCACAATAGAACTCATGATCCGAAAAATGAAAAGCAATATGGTCCTCCCCTATTCACAAAAGATGAATTAAGTAGGATAAACGACAAGATCAATAACTCTGATTATGATAATTTGCCTGCTCCTCATTTAACTTATAAAGAAATGTTTACTTCGGTTCCGGCAAAAGTGGCAAGAGTTGAGCAGAAAATTCGTGGTCTTTTGGATAAAAAGAATGAAGTTAAGATTCCCGGAGCATTTGCCGATTGGCCCCCCAATGATACTCAACCGGTATGGAGTGATGTAACATATCTGAAATTATATACTGCTCCCGAGTATAATTATATTGCATACAATACGGTTAGGATGTATGATAATAAACTGCGTAATCCGGAAAATGAAGCTGTAGATTTGTGGAATTACATTATTGAAATTATTCCATATTATCAGCAAAATTTTGGAATTGACGGAGTGATGATTGATATGGGACATGCTCTTCCGACAAAATTGCGTGAAAGTATTGTTCATAAAGCACGCGAAATAAATCCAGAATTTGTTTTCTGGGAAGAAAATTTTGTGATGAGCAAAAAATCCGCAGATGAAGGATACAATGCCGTTCTTGGATATTTGCCATTCGACCAGCATGTTTATTGGAAAATGCGTCAAATTATAAAATTATTTGCAGATAATAAAATAGAAATACCATTTTTTGCGACCCCGGAAACACACAACACACCACGTGCTTTTTCACGATTCGAAAATATAAATTTTTCAAAATTGGCATATTTAGTAAATGCGTTTTTACCGGTTCCATTGTTCATACACTCTGGCTTCGAACTTGGCGAAAGGCATCCTGTAAATACAGGGCTCGATTTCAAAACTGAAGATTATGAAAAATATCCGGCTGAAA
>JANJUO010000467.1 GCA_024710535.1 bacterium | reverse complement strand
GGCATACTTTATACATTCGTCCAGTTGCTTTTGGTGATGGTGCTTTTCTTGGTGTTCATGCCTCCAAAACTTACAAACTAATTATCATGACATCACCAGTTGCTTCATATTATCCAGAAGGTTTGGCACCTGTTAAGATTTTAGTAGAAAATGATCACGTTAGAGCAGTTCGCGGGGGACTTGGCTCAGCGAAAACTGCCGCTAATTATGCGGCATCTCTTCTTGCAGGTGAGCAAGCAAAGAAGAGCGGCTACTCTCAAGTATTGTGGCTTGATGGTGTTGGCAGACATTTTATTGATGAAGTAGGAGCAATGAACATTATGTTTGTTATTGATGGTGAAATCGTTACTCCACCATTGGCATCAGGAAGTATTTTGGAAGGTGTTACTCGTGACTCTGTTCTTCAATTGGCAAGTGATTTTGGATATAAAGTTTCAGAAAGATTTATTTCTATTGAAGAAGTTTTTGAAAATCACAAAAATGGCAAATTAAATGAAGTATTTGGAACTGGAACTGCGGCAGTAATTTCACCGGTTGGACAATTGACCTATAGCGGTGAAACTATTGTTATTAACAATATGGAAATTGGTCCAATAGCACAGAAATTCTACGATACAATCACAGGAATTCAATACGGTGAAATCAAAGATCCACATAATTGGGTAGAAAAAGTTACATTATAAATTTTATGTAATTAAGAAAAAAGCTGATTATTTTATCGATAATCAGCTTTTTTTGTTTTCAAGCAAATCGTTTTAATGAATAATGAATGCACTTTAGGTTTTTGAAACCGACTCTGAAAATGATTCCCCGTCATTTCGAGAGAAACGAGAAATCCAGAAATAATGAATTAGTATAATGTAACTGGATTCCTCACTGTGTTCGGAATGACTTTTGTTTTAAATAATGTCCGTTTTCACACGCTTGATGTTTGCACCTAAGGCAATAAGTTTCTTATCTAATTCTTCATAACCTCTATCGAGATGATAAATTCTTAAAACTTCCGTTGTTCCTTCAGCCACCAATGCCGCAAGTATCAATGAAGCACTTGCTCTAAGGTCGGATGACATCACTGTTGCTCCAGAAAGCTTTCTACCGCCTTGTATGATAGCAGAATTATCTACTATATCAATGTCGGCACCAAGTCTTGCAAGTTCGGGAACGTGCTTGAATCTATCGCTGTAAATAGTATCGACTACTTTTGAATTTCCTTCGGCAGTAAGCATCAAAGCAGTCCATTGTGCTTGAATATCTGTTGGGATTCCCGGATAAATTTGTGTTATGATGTCTGTTGCAATTGGTTTGCCTTCCATTTCAAGGGTAATTTTATCGCCATTTACATCAATTATACAGCCGGCTTCTTCAAGCTTTGCAATTACTGAAGTCAAGTGATAAGGATTTACTTTTTCGATTTCAATTTTTCCGTTTGTCATTGCGGCGGCTATCAAAAATGTAGCGGCTTCGATTCTATCTGGAATAGTTTCTTCGTCAACCGGCTTAAGATCGTCCACCCCTTCAATTTCAAGAATAGAAGTTCCAATTCCATCAATTTTAGCACCCATTTTCACAAGCATTCTTGCTAAAGCAGTAATTTCAGGTTCTATTGCAGAATTAGTCAATATAGAAGTACCTTTTGCAAGAACAGCCGCCATAAGAACATTACCTGTTGCCCCAACACTTGAGATATCAAAATGGAATTTGGCGCCCTTTAATTTTTCTGCTCTGGAAACAACATAACCTTGCTCAAGAGAAATTTCTGCACCTAATTTTTCCAATCCTTTCAAGTGCAAATCAACTGGACGTGGTCCCCAAGCGCATCCACCCGGAAGTGAAACCTTTGCTAATCCATAACGTGCTGTTAATGGACCAAGTACATAAAAAGAAGCTCGCATTTTCTTAACGTGTTCATAAGGTGCTTCAAAACTGGTAATGTTTCTGGTATCAACAAATAATTCATTGCCGTTTAATTCGCAAAAAGCACCTAAGGAGCCCATCAGACGCGACATTGTCCAAACATCTCTTAAATTTGGAGTGTTAGTTAATCGATATGTACCCGGAGCAAGTAAAGTAGCCGGAATCAAAGCCAGAGATCCATTTTTGGCTCCTGAAATTCTAACATTGCCTTGAAGTTTGGCACCACCTTGTATAACAAATTTATCCATAGATTTTTTAGTATTATTATAATTTAAAATTCAAAATTAAGCAAAAAAAATTATTTAATATTATTTTTAATAACTACTATGAATTTTTATTTGATTTTATGAAAAATCACACAGATGTCCCAACAAAAAAATATGGAGATGAATTTCAAAATTTCATCTCCATAATATCATTGTGCGAAGTAAACTCGAATTAATAACTTGTTATAAATTCGAAATTTATATTTTTATTCTTTCTTTTATAAATAATCCTTTGTCATTTAGTCCAATGTATGCAGCTTCACAGAATGCATCATGCTCAAATACAAGCAATGTATTTTCTTCTGCCGCTTGATTGAAATATTTTTTCTTTTCTTCGATTGTCGTAAGTGGAAAATTATCATAACCCAAGCCATAAGCATAACCGATGTGTGCAGAAGTTGGACTAAGGTCGGCACAATAAAGCAAACTTTGATCCTCTGATTCAACTCTCACCATTTGCAATGCTTTTGTATGTCCGTGAGAAAGAACAACTTTGATGCCATCAAAAATTTCACCTTCTCCATCCAAAAATTCCATCATTCCATTACTGATGATTTCTTCGTAATTTTCTTTAATAAACGATGCTCTATCTTTTTCGGTAGGGGAGAGCGACCATTTATAGTGATCTTTTTGAACATAATATTTAGCATTTGGAAATGCCGGAACAATTTTTCCATTTTCATAAATTGTAGAATCACCGCAGTGATCAAAGTGCAAATGCGTTAAGATAACATCAGTAATTTCATCTCTTTTGATTCCAAATTTAGAAAGCGAATAATCCAAATTACCTTTTTCCAAATCAAAATTATAGATTTTTACAAGTTTGTCATTGTATTTCGTTCCATTCCCGGTATCAACAAGAATTTTTTTATCTTCATATCTAATTAGCATTGGTCTTGCCGCAAGGGGAATTCTATTTAATTCATCACCTTGATTATAAAGTTTCGACCAGA
This sequence comes from bacterium, assembly GCA_024710535.1. Lineage (GTDB taxonomy): Bacteria > Bacteroidota > Ignavibacteria > Kapaibacteriales > UBA2268 > JANJUO01. The sequence continues at coordinate 4,611 of JANJUO010000467.1, read as the reverse complement.
TATTTTTTGGAACAACTCCAAACATTGCTCCACCATCCAAACCAAAAATACCGGTATCCAAAACATCAATTTCAAATTTTCCAAATTTCATTTTAGTTTATCCTAATTATTATTTTAAAAAAGACTATAACGAATAATCCAATTTGAAATTACATTTTTTTTTATTATTGCCGATAATTCTTTATACTGTAAAAAAAATGTAGATTTATAAGAAATTTAACATTTTTTTTATAGATATATGAATTTTTATTGTTATTTTAGTATGTTAAGAGTAAGTGTGAATTAACTTTTTTTGAAAATGAAATTTTTAGTTAAAATATATATATTGTTATTGTTGAGTGCAATTTTTGTACAAGCTCAACCACAGGTTGTTATCAGTGAGTATATCAATGCTTCTTCTCCAAATTCAGAAGCAACTGAATTACTGATAACAGGCGATAATGTTAATCTAAATGGTTATGTTTTAAGAGATAATAGCCAAGATGCAGACTCTTGGAGACCGGGTATTAAATTTCTTGATATTCCATTATGGAAAAATTTGAGAAGAGGAACTATCATAATTATTAATCATCGCGATGATGATACTTTTGGATCTGACGATGATAAAACCGATGGTTTTATATCTGTTGCGGCTTTGAATATGAAGTATTTCGATCATCTTGAGCCGGGTTTGTCAACTTCTATGAATTTGAATGTTACTCGCGAAATGATGCAATTATCTGATAATAATGGAAATAATGTTCATACAATTGGTCACATGGGCTCTCCATCACAAGATTTCACTGATATTATTGGCTATAAATTATGTTATCGTGGAACAATAAATCAATCATCTTCTGTTCAGATTGTTCCCGGAGCAAATATTACTGATTATGACGGTGGATTTGATTTAAGCGGCTCAAAAATCTTAGGTGATCTCGCCGCCACCAAGGGTTTTCCAAACAAAGCTCCAAGCAAGCCCGAAGTCAATCAATTGTTTTGGCGTCAATTACGTCAGCCCGATGCAAATCCGATTATTAATGTTAGCGTTCCAAATGCCGAAAAAGATAGTATTGTTTTGAGTTGGACGGTTAGTTCTGCAGATGATGACAATATTCAAGGATATTTTATAGTTAGATATGATGCTACACCGGATAATTCAGTTCCGATTGACTCGAAAATTTATAATGTTGGCGATAATCTTGGAAACGGCACAGTTGTAGGCATCGTTAAATCTTTTACAAGTACAAGATTTGCCGACAAGTATCCCGGAATAGAATGTGGTAAGACATTCACATACCGCATTTTTGTTTATCGTTATGAAAACGATAACTCTCGATATGACAAAAATGCTACATCTATTGCTGAAAATGCAAGAGGTAGAGCATTTCTTGATGATATTTCACAAATGAAAGAAATTGTGGTGAAAATTGATGATGTTCCTGATTTTCAGATTGTCAGCAAAAGTGGCTTAAGTAAATTCTGCTCGGGTGACGAAGTGGAATTAACTGCAAACCCTGCCAATTGGAGCACGAGTGATTATGATGTAAAGTGGAAATTGGGTATCAATGAAGTTGGATCCGGCGCTACTTTGAAAATAAAACCACCAAAAGGAAAAAATAGTTACACTTTGGAAATTACAAATAAAAAATCGAAATGCTCGAAAAATATCACTTTTGAAGTTGAAATTTTGGAAAAACCTGAAGCATTTGTTAAAGTTAATACCAAATCAATCCAAAGAGATACTACGATTTATATTTGTAATGGCGAAACAGTTGATGCAGAAGGATACTATCTTGCTCAATCTGCACCTACTTTGAAATGGACTCGAAATAATACTGATTTTTCTACTTCTTCAAAAATTACAATTAATTCTGCGGGTGTTTATAGATTTATTACATCAATTGGCGGTAGTTCTTGCCCTGATACTGCCTATACAGTAACTGTAATTGATAAGTCTATTGTTTTCAGTCTTGATAAAAATACATTAGATTTTGATTATCCTACTAATGATGTTCAAACATTGACAATTAATAATCCTGATGATTTTGATATTTGCATTAATGAGTCGGAGATTACTATTGATAATCAATTTTTCACAATTTCCGAACCTATTATTGATGCACAAAATCCTTGCTATTTAGTACCTGCCAAAGGTTCTTTGGAATTGAAAATTAAATATACTCCTGCAAACTTTGGCGATCATAGTGGTAATTTCACAATAAATATAAAATGCTCTGATTTGCAGAAAGTTGTTTTAAATGGCACTTTTCTTAATGTTGGCAAAACTATTTTACAAGTGAATCCAACAATTGTAGATTATAAAACTTTAGTGATTGATTGCTCACCGGATTTTACTCAAGTTATCAAAATGAATAAAGTTGGTAGCAACAAAATTCTTTTGAAAACTCCAACTTTTGTTAATAATTATTTTGAAATTGTACAATTTCCAAATGTTCCTTATGATATAAACAGCGAAACACTTGCAAAAATTGCTCTAAAAGATATTTATAAAAATGATGATGGAATTTACAACGATACTTTGTTGTTGCACTATAATAATGACATTAACGGAATTTTGGATACTGTTTTGAAAGTGCCAATCAAGTTGGAATTACTTGATGTGAATTATGAATTTGAGACCAATAAAATCGATTTTTCAGACAAAGCAAAATGTACTTCTGAGCAGTTTTTTAATTTGAAAATCAAAAATACCGGTTCTGCAAAATTCAAAATCAATAAAAAGAAACTCAATCCAAAAACAGAAATTCTGAATGATTTGGAGCTATTGCCGGGTGATGAAGATATTATTCAACTTCAATTCGATTTTACAGATGTAAATCAAATTGATATGTTTATTTCTATTGACGAACCTTGCTTGATTGAAACTTCAGTTATTTCTGTTATTCCACCAAAAGAAGATTTGTCGATTACTTTAATCAAAGACACTGTTGATTTTGATGCGATTAATGTTTGCAAGGATGTTTTGCCATTAGCCGCTCAAATCAAAGTTAACGGAAAAGGAATAATTATTGGTGAAGTTATTAATTCAGGCAAAGAATTCAAGTGCTTAACTATCAAGAAAGGCGAGCCTTTGATTCAAAGTACTGGTTCCTTGATCTTTGAAGTATTACCCGGAGCTAATGGACCATTTTTGGACTCATTGCAGTTCTATATTGAGCCTTGCCATGAATTGATTACGATTTATGTTAAAGGCTTGAGATACGGTCCGGAAATGCCTATTTCAGATTTGGCTTCTAATGTTTTGGATTTTGGTAGTGCTGAAGTTGGAATAAATCAGATTATGACTTTCAAAATTATAAATCCAAATAAAATAGATAAAATTACAATCAAAAATGCAAGTCTTATTGCACCATTCAGAATAATCAAGCCAGCATCTTTCCCAATTGAAATTCCTGCTGATGGAGAAATTGAATTTGAAGTGGAATTCAATCGCTCGAATGCCGGAGATTTCTCAGGAAATATTCTATTTGATATATTCGAACCTTGTGATTTTAGTAATTTTAAAATCTCAATTTTGGGTTCTGCCGTCAATAATACGAAAGTTTATGAATTGGGAATTACCATTGATAAAAATTTCAAGCCAGCTGTTGATAAGATTTTCCGTATCCCTATTGAATTCAAAATGCTCGATAATTCCACGTTCAAAGAAATGGATATTAGAAAAGTAGAGATTTATTTGGATTATAATCCTAATGTGATTGAAATTAGAAAAGTATATAAAGGCTACGATAACGGCAATAGCAATTGGATTTCTTTCCCTATTTATACAGAAGAAACTTTGGGTAAATATAAGATTTCGTTCGATGTTTTGAACGCAGAAAAACTCGTTTCAGGAGAGATGATTTACCTACAAACTAAGGCATTATTGGGTAATTCAGTATCCACAAGCATTGTTTTCGATAGTGTTGTTATCAAAGCTGGAAATAAATTCAATGTCAATACCGAAGATGGCTTTGTTGTGGTTACGGGTGTTTGCGAACTGCCAGATAGACTTTTGGAACTTGGCAAGAGTCCGTCAATCAAGGTTTCCGGCTCCAATCCTGCAGATGAATCTTCGAAAATAGAAATCAGTGTGATTGCTGATCACATAACAACTGTGATGATGTATAATTCGGCTGGCGATGAAGTTTCCCGAATTTTATATCAATATATAAAGCCCGGCACTTATGAATATGAAATCAGTACAAAATCGCTTTCAAATGGCGCATATTATATTAAAATGCAAAGCGGACTTTTTGCCAAAACTGTAAAAATATTAGTTAAACGAAAATAGAAAAATAAAAAACTGCGAAAATATCAGCATTTTAGCAATGCCTAAAATGCTGATTTACAAGCCAAAAATCATCATTTATACCAAGTTGCTTTCATACAAGCAATATTCGCTTCTGGATTTGCGCAATATTTTTAACTGAAAATTCATCATCCCGAACGAAGAGAGGAATCCAGAATTAATTAATGTATTGATTGTTATGGATTTCTTACCTGCGGTTCGAAATGACATTGAAGTATAAATTAGTCATATCGAGGCTACACTGAAAACTTCGTTTTCACTAAAAAGAAAATGACAAATAAATTTGTTGTCATTAGGAGCAATGCGAGATATCCATA
>JANJUO010000372.1 GCA_024710535.1 bacterium | reverse complement strand
TTCCGGCGGACTGGAAGCAGCGTAAACCGTGGGTGGAGACGCTGGCATGAGCTTCCCGCGTTATCCGGAGTACAGGTGCAGTGGGGTGGAATGGCTGGGGGACGTTCCCGCACATTGGGACGTTCGTCCGGACGGGCAGTCTGGATTACGTCGCGATAATCGTCGGCAAAGCGCGCAAGCATGGAAGCCAGCCGGTCGAACAGACCGGGTTCAGCGTGACGAAGGCGCTCGATGGTCTCGCCCGGCAGCTTGCGCCGCATGTTGAAGATGACGGCGCGGCTCATGGTGGCGTCGGGCAGGTGCTTTTCGAGCGCGATATCCTCAGCCGCTTCGTGATCAATGCCACCAGTCGATTCCGACGCCCCGGCCTTTCTAAGCGACGCAACATCGTCGGCGGTTGCATCAGGATGTGCTGCGATCCAGTCCACACAGTCGGCCTTGGGAGGAAGGCTGAGCGCAGCCACATCGATCACGGAAACCACACAGCCTTTTTCAATCAGCGCATCATGCACCGCCTTGGCGTAGCGCATTCCGGCCTCGTCGTTGTCCGGCCAGATTGTCACAGTACGCTTAGCCAACGGCTGCCAGTTCGCACGTCCTGCCGAATCCGCCCCACCCGAAGTCGTGGCCACCAGCCCCATCTTGGAAATCGCATCGGCGCAGGCCTCGCCTTCAACGACCCACACAGGCGCATCAGAACGCGCGGCCAGTTGAGGCAGGAGGTAGAGTGGCGTGCCGTCCAGGAATTCAGGCTGCTTCAAGTCGAAGCGGCCGCCCTCAATGCGACGCAGTGGGCGGATCCACTTTTCGCCATCCAACGAGCGCTTGAGGCGAATGCGCCAAAACAGCGGGAGCCCTTCGGCATCGGCGTATTCGTGAAGAGCCGTAGGGTTAAATCCATCATTCAGCGGGCGCTGGGCAAGTTGGCGAGCGTGATGATGTACCCATGCGTTAACGTGGCTGCGGTGCTGGAGGGCGTCATTTATCGTCCTCCAAGTAATGACGTGAGCATCGTGATGCGCGTTCATTAGTCGGCCCTCCATGCGCCAAGGTCTTTGGCCGCGAGCGGGAACGGCAGCCCAGTCAGCCTCATGTGAAATGTCAACACGTCGCCGCCGTGGGCGCCGCAGGCCATACAGCGAAACGCGCCAGTGTCCAGCCGGACGCGCAGGCTGGGCTTGGTGTCGTCGTGGAAGGGGCATCGGGCGTTCTTCCATTCGCCACCGCCAGTCAATTTCAGGCCCTGAGATTTGAAATAGTCGGCAGCGCTGGGCAGCAAGTCGCGCCTAAAGCCAGAGGGGTTCCGGTTATATGCGACCCACGCAGATGTCTTGTGGCTCATCGAGACACCTTTCACGCTGACAGTTTGGCCAGGGCTTCGCGCACTTCATCCGTGCGCCACCGGGTCGTTCCTTCACCGATCTTATGGGGCTTGGGCAGCTTGCCGGATTTCGCCCACCGCCAGATCGTCGTCTCGGACGTTTCCAGCGCAAGCGCGAGCGTTTTGGCGGACGCATAGACCGCGGGGCCAAATAGAGTATCGAGGGACGGGATGTTGTGCTTCGTTGCCATTTACTACTCCTTGGGTAAGGTGGTAGCCCGCTGCGCCGGAATGGCGCGCGATGCATGACAGCGGATTTAATAGCACGAGATTTTTTTGGAGCCACCACCCCCACCGCAGAAGCCCTGCTTCTGGTCGTTGGTGGACGTGGTTAGCCGTAGGCGCCAACCTTAACTTATTGTTTTTACAGGTCGCGTGGCGTCGAACAATTTCTTATTACCGAATTCTGAGAGCTTCGCGGGCAGCCAAGGATCCCGACAAACACAGCCGCCAAGCCGTTGTCACTTCCGGAGTAGCTTCGCGAGATCATCAGGATCTTATCGACGGCTCACGCGTGTGTGGCCTGACTCGTCACAGAGAACGAAACCCTGCGTCACTCTTCCTCTTGCACAGATGCTGCGCTTAAGCCATCTTGTGAAGCTCTACAACTTCTCCGCCGGCTTCCAGGGCGTCACAGGTATCCGCCCAAGCCTGCATCATCCGCCGCCGCTCAGGCAGATGCTCAGCACGTGCATAGGCCGCGACCGTGCTATCGGTTTCCTTGTGATCCAACTGCCGCTCCATCGCCTCGCGGCTCCAGCCCTGCTCGCTCAGGATCGACCGCGCCGAGGCGCGAAATCCGTGTACGCACTGTCGGCCTTGATACCCCATCTTGTTCAGCATCTTGCCGACCGTATTTTCGCTGATCACTTCGGCGTCGCCGTACCCCTTCATCTTCGGAAACAAGTAGGGCGTGTGTCCCGTCAGGTCGTGCAACTCGCGCAAGAGCGTAAGTGCTTGAGAAGACAATGGAACAGTATGCGCTGAAAGTGCTTTGCCGGTCTTCATGCGCATAGCTGGCACCTTGAATTCCTTGGCCTGCCAGTCGATTTCCTTCCATTTTGCATACCGGAATTCCTGGGCCCGAACAAAGGTCAGTAGCGCGAAGTAGGCTGCGTGCCTCGTGACCGGGTCGTAGTTTGTTGCAGCCCGAAGTTCACGCAGGAAGCCCCCAAACTCGCGCCGCTCCGTGATGGCCGGCCGGTGTTTTACTTCCGGCTTGTGCAGGGCGCCTACCAAGTGCGCGGCCGGGTTGTCCTCAGATTTCCCGGTGGCAACGGCGTAGCGAAAGATCTGCCCGCAAACCTCACGTAGGCGAACTGCGGTATACGCGATCCCACGCGCTTCGATTTTGCGCAGCATCGCTAGGATCTGTGACGCCTTGACCGTGCCAATGGGCATGTTGCCGAACTCTGAAAACACGTAGGCCTCGAGCTGGGTCATGGTCTTGTCTGCAGTCGACTGTGTCCATTTTCTCTTCAGCTTCATCGCGTGCCATTCGCGCGCCACTGCTTCGAATGAATTCGCCTGTGCAGCCATGACGGCCCGCCTCGTCTCCTTCCGATGGCTTGCTGGATCGATCGCATCCGCCAAGAGTTTCCGTGCGTCGGCGTGCTTCTCGCGAGCGCGGGCCAAGCTGACATCGGGATATACCCCGAGTGCCAGTGTCTTGAATTTCCCCAAGTAGCGATAGTTATAGCGCCAGTATTTGCCGGTAGCGTTCACCAGCATGTAAAGCCCTCCCCCGTCTGTCATCTTGTAGGGCTTTTCCTTGGGCTTGGCTTTCTTGATAGCAAGTTCAGTCAGCGGCATAGTCGATCCCTATTCTGAGGGTATCTAGGCAGAGTGTTTTTCGCATACCCACATAGATACCCCACTTTAGAGGGCATTTTCATGCTACGCAATGACACGACACGACACAACAAAAAACCCGCAATCCTTTTACAGATGCGGGTTTATTGTCTTCTTGGCAGGAGATGTGCGAATTGTTTGGCGCCCCGAAGACGAATCGAACGTCCGACCTACCCCTTAGGAGGGGGTTGCTCTATCCACTGAGCTACCGGGGCGTGGCGCGCATTCTACCGAATCGCGCGCGAATCGCCGAACGCCTTTGGGCTCAGCGCGCGCCCTG
>JANJUO010000359.1 GCA_024710535.1 bacterium | reverse complement strand
AGAATGATTTCGAACTTGTGAAAAGATTGGAAGAAGAGAATGGAAGCAGATTCACAATTCTATTTAATTACGGTCAATCCGATGCCATAAAATTATACGAAAACAACATCAGAAATATTATTGCTCCATTACTCAAAGAAGGAAACCAACTAATTGTTCATGGTCATACAGATATTCTTGGCTCAGAGAGAGCAAACAAAACACTTTCTATTCAAAGAGCAAAAGAAGTGAAAGCAATTTTTGATGACCAAATTCGAAAAAACGGAAAGAGAATCAATACCAAAGCAATTGGTTATGGTGAGGAAATTATCTCATCTACATTTAATAACTTATTGCCCGAAGGCAGATTTTATAACAGAAATGTTTTAATTGATATTATTCCTTTGAAAAAAAAATTAGAAGTGAAATGAAAAATTACGAATCAAATAATATTGGTTTTATCAAAACCGAATTTGGGAAAGTCTTTTATAAGATTTTTGGAGAAAAGACTGAGAAATTACCATTGATTGTTGTTCATGGCGGACCAGGCGCTCTTCATAATTATTTGCTACCGATTTCCGAATTGTCCTCCGATAGACAAGTGATTTTTTATGATCAACTTGGCTGTGGTAAATCGGATGAAGTAACAGATAAATCTATTTTGAAACTCGAATATTTTGTAAATGAACTGAAAGAATTGATCAATCAGTTAAATATTAAAAAATGTGATTTGCTTGGTCAATCTTGGGGAACAATGGTAGTTTCTGAGTTTATTGCAAATAATCCGGGAATTGCCCAAAAAGCAATCCTATCTTCACCATTTTTGAATGCAAAACTTTTTGCAAAAGATGCTCGCGAATATTTAGATGAATTGGATGCTGAAGATAAGAAAGCGATCATCAAAAGTGAAGAAACTGGCAATTTCGATACTCCAGAATATCAAAAAGCGATGGGCAGTTTTTATTCAAAATTTGTATGCCGGCTAAATCCATATCCTGATTATATAAATGATTCATTCAATAATTTATCCACAATAGTTTATTACACGATGTGGGGAATGAGTGAATTTTCAATTTCGGGAACACTGCAAAATACAGACATAACACCGAATTTATCTAAAATTGATATACCTGTTTTGATAACTGTTGGCGAATTTGATGAAGTTAAGCCAAAAACGGCTGAATATTATTCCAAATTTCTCAAGAATTCAAAAGTTGAAATTTTAAAAGATGCATCTCATTTGCATCATTGCGAGAAAATTGATGAATATAATAGAATTATTGCCAATTTTTTGGAATAAAAGTAAGCATTTAAATAGGGCTATGTTTTTCATTATGCGTAACTGTATTGCAAAATATTTAAAACGAGCACTAATTGCATTTATAATTCTAAGTTCTTTTTGAAAATTATCCATTTTGCACAATATCAACCTCATTGCTCTTTGGCTTTGAGGTTAATATTAATCATTTTGAATAATATTAATCAATTCCATTTTGAAAAATTTCCAATCAATTCCAGAATTCAGAGTTTTCACTACTCATATAATTGCATATATTTCAATTATTTAGAATAATTATCCAAATCAGACTTTGAGCTTAAAACTATGTTTTTTTTATTGTGGTACAAATCTTGCGTGTTGAGTTTTGGTTTGAAATTTATAAAAATTATGGTGAAAAAGTGTTAAAAGAGTTATTTACAGCGGCACTCGGAATGCAAAATCAGCAAACTCGTCTTGAAGTAACTGCCAATAATATGGCAAATGCTTCAACTGCGGGCTTCAAAAGAGCTTCTGTTTTTGAAAGAAACATGATTGATGCCAGAGCAAATTTTTATAATGTCAAAGGTGATATCGAGCAGAATGATCCGCCGGTTGGCTCATATTATGATTTCAAAGACGGAGCATTTCAGCAGACAAATAATCCGCTCGATATGGCTATTGAAGGTAAAGGTTTTTTTGTTGTTCAAAATGATATTGGGCAGGAATATTTAACACGTGCAGGAAACTTTCGTCTCTCTATGGATGGAGAAATTCTTACCATGGATGGTAAGAAATTAATTGGCGAGAGTGGCGTAATAAAATTAGATAATGAACTTATGGCAGAGGCGCAAATCACTAAGGATAATTCATTGACAAATCTAAGAATTGCCGAGAATGGCGAAGTTTTTGTAAATGATTATGAAGTTGGGAAACTTGTAGTTGCTGATGTTCAAAATTACGAATCTTTGCAAAGAGTATCGAATCAGGATTTTTTGGCAACGGAAACCACTCAATTAGAATTTGTGAATAGCGATGAAATAAAAATCAGGCAAGGATGGCTTGAGGATTCAAATGTGAATATAGTAAATGAAATGATTGAAATGATTGAGTTACAGCGTATGTTTGAAGCAGGAAGCAAAGTTATACAAACAAACGACGGTACTCTCGATAAAGCAATTGGTTTAGGAAGATATTATTAGTAATGTTAACACACCCCCTGCCCCCTCTTTTTAGAGGGGGAGAATGGATGGGAAGGAAACCCCACCCTGCCCTACCCAAAGGGAGGGAAAAGGCAAAGAAGTTGCTTTTTGTCCCGTCAGTTGTTACAACTGACGAACAGTAAAAAGTCGGTTGTAACAACCGACAGAGCTGAAAAGTCAGAGTAAAAGTCCTCCTATTGGGGAGGATTTAGTTGGGGTAAAGTCAGGATGACTTTGAAAATTTAGATAAAAAATTATACAGGGATGTATTTATGGATAAAACGCTAAGGACGGCGGCTACGGGATTGACAGCCCAGCAAAGATATGTTGAAATTATTTCGAATAATCTTTCGAATGTCAATACTACAGGCTTCAAAAAAGTAAGACCTGAATTTGCAGACTTGCTTTATGAAACACTACGACCGGCTGGAGCAGTTTCAAGAGTTGGCGTTGAGCCACTTAATGAAGTGCAAATCGGCTCTGGTACCGAACTTGTTGGAACTACCAAACAATACAAACAGGGCGATATTACCGCAACAAACAATGCCTTAGACCTTGCAATTAACGGAGAAGGATTCTTCATTCTACGAAAACCGGATAATACACTTGGTTATTCTCGTGATGGTACTTTTAAATTAGATAGAAATGGCTTGATGGTTACTTCGCAAGGGTATCAACTTGAGCCTGGAATTACTGTGCCTGATAACGCAAGAGAAGTAATTGTTTCGAAGGATGGCGTTGTTAGTGCAATTATGGAAGATGGCATCGAAGAGCAATCACTCGGTCAATTAGAACTTGCTCGATTTGTGAATCCTGCGGGACTTCGAGCTGTTGGCGATAATCTTCTTGTTGAAACTCCGGCATCAGG